>JAVWJE010000026.1:20167-21128 GCA_036639135.1 Carnobacterium sp.
TGCCAATAAAACGATTCTTCACAATATTCATTTGTTTGCAAAACCCGGCCAAAAAATTGCTTTTGTTGGAGCAACAGGAGCTGGGAAAACAACGATTACCAATTTGATTAATCGTTTTTATGATATTCAAGAGGGAAAAATAACTTATGATGGCATAGATGTAAAGGAAATTAAAAAAGATGATTTAAGAAGGTCGTTGGGGATTGTTTTACAAGACACGCATTTATTTTCAGGAACAATAAAAGACAATATCCGTTATGGGCGATTAGATGCGACTGATAAGGAAATAATAGTAGCAGCAAAATTAGTAAATGCAGATTTTTTTATCAGACAATTGCCAAACGGATATGATACAGAATTAACAGGAGATGGCAGTTCGCTTTCTCAAGGACAAAGACAATTACTAGCAATTGCCAGAGCAGCGGTAGCGAATCCACCAGTCCTTATTCTAGATGAAGCTACTTCAAGTATTGACACACGGACAGAGTCAGTTGTCCAAAGCGGCATGGATGCATTAATGAAAGGCAGAACGGTATTTGTTATTGCCCATCGATTGTCAACAGTTCGAAACTCAGATGCGATTATGGTAATGGAACAAGGTCGGATCATAGAGAGAGGAAACCATGAAGAATTGATTTCTCAAAAAGGAGAATATTATCAATTATACACTGGTGCATTTGAAATGGATTAACAAATGTATTTTTGGAATAATTTATATTCAAATGAATAGAAAGCTCTATTGAAGGCGGTAAGTTTCTTCAATAGGGCTTTTTTGTTTTATTATGAAGGTGTTAATTAGTCGAATGGAACGTTTTTTTATCGCTCATTTCATCAATAAGACAGTATATTAGTCGAACGGAACGTTTTTTTGTCGCTCATTTCATCAATAAACCGACACTATTAATCAAGTGAAACCTCGATTCCCATTTCATTCGATTAATATCGGAAAGTTTACTTCATA
>JAVWJE010000026.1:21138-22501 GCA_036639135.1 Carnobacterium sp.
GTGAAATGTAATTGCTATTTAATACTTTTTGAATACGCTGTTCATTGTATTCTCCTCCGCACCACTCATAAATAAGACGCTTTGTGACATTTATTTCAGGAAAAAGGATATAAAACTCCTCTGCTGAACGTTTGATGGCTTCTGCGATAGTCTCTTTATGACCACAAGAAGAGCAAAGACGGTTATTTCGTGTATCAATGTGTTCAAATGAAAAGCAACTCGGACAGAATGCCCCTTTTTTAAGAGTATCAAAATGGTATTTGGGTAAATTGGAAGGACGGTAGTTTGCAATATGCAAGTCACTCAACTGATTGGCAAGTCGCTTATGAGTTTCTTTTATAAAAGTCTGCTTTTTCTCCAGGTAGTCAAAATGACGAGTCAATTGGTGGGCAAACAAGAATGGCTTATCTCGAGACAACTGGTACAAATAAAAATCCGGATTAATGAAAGCAACTTGTGACCGTATCTCCATTCTGCATCCTAATTTACGCACTAAATTGTATAGAAGTGGCTGGCTGTTGCGGATTTGAGTTAAGGGATCAGTAATAACGAAATCAGATTGAGCATGAAGAGCATCATCTTTGTAATCATAACTTCCGGAATAGTTTTTTACTTCATAGAGATAGATGGTATCTCCTACTAAAACAAGTGAATCGATTTGAACCATCTTACCTCGGTCTTTAAGCAGTAAGTCATTCACGATGAGACAGTCAAATTGCAGCTTTTCCAAATAGGTATCGAATTGCACTTCACCTTCATAGCCTTTTAGTTGATTGTCATAATCTTTTTTTTCCAAAGGACTGAGCACAGTCCGATAATTTAAAAATTCCAAAATTTGCAGCAGCAATGGTTTGGTACGTTTCTTTATAATCATATAAAATCACCTTTCACAAAATAGTCGTCATTATTAATATGCGTAAAACAAGGTGATGTCTATTAAAAGAATGGCATACTAGTTGTAATTTCTATGTTTTATGTTTGGTCATTAAACAAAATTGAACCCTTTAAAAATACCTCAAACGAGGAAACAATACTGAAAACGTTATATTACTTAGCTCTTAACTTAGCCTAAAATTCCATCCATCCATCCATCCATTCATTTAATAAACCCTTTAGTATTAGCTAGAAGGCTTTGTTTTTTTGACATCCTTCAATAGGTTATGTTTTCTTGAATCTGACTACCAATAAACGTATAATTAGGCATATCCTGTACATTGACTTGAAAAAGGAGGAAACGTCCAAGATGTTCGAGTTTTTGACTAAATTATTTAAAGATAAAAACTTAAGTGAAGAGCAAAAAACAGCAATCATTGATTTGGTAGATAATGAAGAATCTTTTATCAATCCAAGAGAGGCGGTCGTA
>JAVWJE010000027.1:0-9585 GCA_036639135.1 Carnobacterium sp.
TCAGTTTTCAAAGGTCTAATTTGTTTGTCGTTGTCGTTTTGACAACTTCTAAATAATAACAAGTTCTAGTTAATTTGTCAATGCTTTTTTGAATAAAAATTATTTTATTTGAATAAATATCCAAATTAACTAATCGGCCTATCACTATTTAACATTTATTAGTGTAGCACATGACTTGAACTAATGTCAAAGAGTTTAACCACTATTCAAAAAATGTTTTCACATATTGTCACTGCTTATCACTAACAACAACTACTATAACAATATTTAAAGAATCGGTCAATAAAAAAATACAATGTTCGCTTATCTTTTTAGGTGAGCGAACATTATATCTATCTTATTATTTTATTCACGCATATATATGCACTTAGGTCCTAATAAAGGAACATTAATCAATTTCTTTAAAAAATTGTTCACGTTTTTTAAAACGATAATCGGAACGTATCTTATTTATTTCCTTTTATCTTAAAAACAATTGCTTCAAATGATCGTAGTTTTAAATCCAAAAGATCCTCTGAACTGTCTGTGTAATTACTAATCACAATCGAAGCTAATCTTTTTTGACTATCTTTATAACTTGTTGCTTTTTTGTAGAAATTTACAACAATTAACCATGTTTCTTCATTATAGGTTCGCTCATAGACATATAACTGCTTATCATCAGGCAATAATTCTTTGTATTCTCCATAAACAATTAAATCATTTTCTTTACGCAATTGAATGAGATGTTTGTAGTATGTAAAAATACTATTTTCGCTTTTTTGATCATTTAATATATTTATACTTGGATAATTTGGATTCAAAGCTAACCAAGGTTTACCTTTAGTAAATCCAGCATTTTTTGAGCTATCCCATTGCATAGGTCGTCTTGAATTATCTCGTCCTTTTTTATTAATAGAAGATAAGATAGCATCAATAGAGTATCCAGCATTTTTTCTTTCGTCAAACAACCTTTTGCTCTCAATATCATCTGTTTCTTCTATAGAATTAACCGGTGTATTTGTAAGTCCGATTTCTTCTCCTTGAAAAATATAAGGTGTACCTTTCAAAAAATGCAAAAATGTTGCAAACATTTTTGCTGAAACCACACGGTATGCTGGAGAATCATCACCCCAATTTGAAACAATTCTTGGTATATCATGATTATTCCAAAACAAACTGTTCCATCCTTCATTCCCTAATTCTATTTGCCATTTAGAAAACACATCTTTTAACGCAATAAAATCGAGTTCTTTTGTATCCCATTTAGATTTACCTGGAGTGTGATCTAAACCAATGTGTTCGAATTGAAAGACCATAGACAATTCATTTCTTTTTGGATTCGAATAGAGTTTCGCGATTTCTGGTGTTGCACCCCAGGTTTCTCCTACGGTTAAAACATCATAATTTCCAAATGTAGCACGATTCATTTCTTGGATGTACTCATGTAATTTAGGTCCATTTGTGGTTATAAGTTCATTCGGAACTTTTCCGATTGTATCAATAACATCCATACGAAATCCGCCAATTCCTTTTTCTAACCAAAAATTCATCATTTCATATATTTCTTCACGTACTTTAGGATTCTCCCAATTTAAGTCTGGCTGTTTTTTACTATAAAGATGCAAGTAATACTGATTAGAGTTAACATCTAATTCCCATGCAGAACCGCTAAAGACAGATGTTAACTCATTTGGAACCTCTCCATTTTCTAAAGGGTCACGCCAAATGTAATAGTCACGATAAGGATTCTCTTTGCTTTTCAACGCTTCTTTAAACCACATATGTTCATCAGAAGTATGGTTAACGACCAAATCCATCAAAATTTTAATACCATATTTAGCTGATTGAGCTATTAACTCTTCGATATCAGCCATTGTGCCAAACTCGGGTGAGATAGCTTGATAATCACTAATATCATATCCATTATCGTCATTAGGTGATTGATAAACTGGACTTAACCAGATGACATCAATGCCTAAATCGGCTAAATAATCCAATCGCTGAATAATACCCGGTAAATCTCCAATGCCATCACCATTACTGTCTTGAAAGCTCCTAGGGTAAACTTGATAAACAACAGAATTGTTCCACCATTTTTTTTCCATTCTATTTTCCTTTCCTTTACTTCTTTTTTTGTGCTGCAGCTAAAATAGAGGCAACGTTTAAATGAGCAGTCTCTGATACAAACATATCCGCAAACTTCATTGATGCTTGCGTCCCAACACCAACCGAGAACATTCCAGCAGCATTGATTGATTGAATTCCAGCTTCTGCATCTTCTACACCGATACATTCTTCTGGAGATAAGTTTAATTGTTTTGCACCTTTAATAAAAATTTCTGGGTCTGGTTTTCCATTGACTAACGCTGCTGGGTCAACAATCGTATCAAACATATCTGCTATACCCAATAGATTTAAAATGTCAGGTCCATTTTTACTTGCAGAAGCCAATGCTAATTTCATGTCAGCCCTTTTTAATTCTGCCATAAACTCTTTTATTCCAGGCAATAGATTCGCTGAAGATATTTTGGTAATTAATTTCTTGTAATCTTCATTTTTTTCTTCTGCTAATTTTAGCTTTTCTTCTTCAGAGTAAACGTCACTTTTACACCCATAAGCTAAAATTCGTTCTAATGAGTCCATTCGACTGATTCCTTTTAATTGCTCATTGAAAACTCGATCGATAGAGATACCTATTTTTTTACCTAACTCTTGCCAAGCTAGGTAGTGATACTCTGCTGTATCCGTTAATACTCCATCTAAATCAAATACAATCCCTTTTATCAAAGATGATACCTCCCCGTTAATCCTTATTTTATTGAATAGCGACTGTTACTGTATCCAGTAATTCTACTCTTTCATGATATAATTCGATAAACAACGGATTTCCTTCGCTTAACTTAACCCTCACGTCTTTTTTTGTTACTGTGATATGCAGTAGGCGTGAACGATATTTAATCATAAAATTATACCCATCCCAATTATCTGGACAGAATGGTTTAAATGATAAGCTTTCTTCAGATGTACGCATACCTGCGAATCCTTGGACAATGGTTAACCACCCACCACTCATCGAAGTAATGTGAAGTCCATCTTCGGTATCATTATTGTAATTATCTAAATCTAAACGAGCAGTTTGAGCATAAAATTCGACTGCTTTTTCTTTTTTTCCTAATTCAGCAGCTAATACGGCATGAATAGAAGGAGAAAGTGAGCTTTCGTGAACCGTCATTGGTTCATAAAAATTAAAGTTTTTCTCTTTTTCTTCTAGCGTAAATTCATCATTCAAATAATAGATGCCTTGCAATACATCAGCTTGTTTAATAAAGCAAGAGCGCAAAATTTTATCCCATGACCAGTTTTGATTAATAGGTCGTTCTTCTGCATTTAATGAAGAAACTGGAAGCAATTCCTTATCTAAGAAAGTATCATGTTGAACAAAAACATCTAATTCTTTATCATAGGGGTAATACATTTTAGCAATGATATCAAGCCACTGTGCGACTTCTTCATCTATGATACCTAATTCATGTTTTTTAGCATTAGAAATTTTGCTTAAACTTTCTAATGTATAGTTTAACGTCCATGTTGCCATCTTGTTCGTGTACCAATTATTATTAACATTGTTTTCATACTCATTCGGTCCGGTTACACCATGAATCATATAGTGATTCATTCTTGTAGAAAAATGTACACGATCAGCCCAGAAACGTGAGATACTGACTAATACGTCTATACCTTTTGTCACTAAAAAGTCTTCTTTTCCTGTGTAGTTCGTATAATTGTAGATAGCAAAAGCAATTGAACCATTACGGTGAATTTCTTCAAACGTAATTTCCCATTCGTTGTGGCATTCTACTCCGTTGAACGTAACCATAGGATAAAGAGCCCCTTTTAGTCCTTGTTGTTTAGCATTGTGAAAGGCTCCATCTAATTGATCATAACGGTATTTTAACAATTGTTCTGTTACCGCTTCATCAGCAACAGACAAATACATCGGTATAATGTAAGCCTCTGTATCCCAATAAGTTGCTCCACCATATTTTTCTCCCGTAAAACCTTTTGGCCCAACATTTAACCTTGAATCTTCGCCATAATAAGTTGAGAACAATTGGAATATATTAAAACGGATTCCTTGTTGGCTCTCATGATCTCCTTCAATGACAACATCCGCTTTACGCCAACGTTCAGCCCATGCAGAAATATGTTCTTGTTCTAAAACCTGGCTTCCTTTTTCAATAGCTTCATCTAAAATCCGAGAGGCAGTTTTTGTTTGGTTCTCTGTTTCGATGTCTCTACTCGTAACAACACTAACCAACTTCGTTATTTCTGCTGTTTCTCCATTAGTCAAATGGTACTCAATGCTTTCTTCAACTTTCATAAAGTCTTCATTCGTCTGACGTGAGATTGCTTTTTCAGCAAGGGTTTGCATCATAGTTGTGATAGTAAACTGTTCAATTCCAAATGGATTTGGTATTGTTTTTGTTGTTAAGTGGCTTTTTTCACCGACAGAACGTTCAACTTCTAGCCAAAAATTTTCTTCATAGTTGCTGTCTTCATTGGTCACATTTCCATCCATTAAAGGTCTAAATGTAATTTTTGAACTCCCTTTTAGTACCTTTGCAGATACTTCAATTAACGCAAGTTCTTTCACAACAATACTAACAAAGCGTTTAAAATGAAGTTGAATTTCGACTTCATCTCTTACCAATGTGTAAGAACGAGATAAGATACCCGTTTGCATATCCAATTCAATTGAATAATCTTTGATTATATCTTTAGCTAAATCAACTTTTTTATCATCTATTTCTACTTCCACGGGAATAAAGTTAGTCGCATTGATCACTTTTCCAAAATATTCTGGATAGCCATTTTTCCACCAGCCAACCCGTGTCTTATCTGGATACCAAACACCCGCAACATAAGTGCCTAGATGGCTATCTCCTGAATAACCTTCTTCAAAATTCCCACGCATTCCCATGTAACCATTTCCAATGGATGTCAAGCTTTCTTGAAGACGCTTGTCTTTAATCTCTAAAGAAGAAGATTTGATTTTCCAAGGATCAACTTCAAATAAACGTTTAATCATATTTTTTACCTCCAGCAACTTCTATAGTATTTTTAACTGGGACTTTATCATTAAAACGAGTTGTATAAAATACTGTTAAGATCATTAATGCTAAACCAATGGATTGAATGGTCAGCATAACAACAATGTCAAATTGAATAAAACTTGAAATTAATGCAAGTAAAGATGGCATTCCCAAGGCATTAAGAATTAAGTTAACCGATTCTTTGTACGTTTTAATTGACGAAAAAGAATTCTTTTTCGTTAAATATAAAAACACAGCTGATCCTAAAACAATTAAGATTGTACTGAAGAATAGTATACTAAAAATCAATAACAATAAAGATCCTATCACATACACTCGGTTTTGGAAAAACCACTGACGTGAAACGGCTTCTTTCATATCTTCAACAGATTTTATTTGACTTGGATTAAAATCTTTTGTGTACGGTATGTTAGAAACAGGGACTCCTTTGTTTTTTAAATAAAGTTCGTTTTTAGAGAAAATAAGCGCGTTTTCTGCTTTTAAATTTTCTTTGATGACAGAATTTGATTCCGTTATGCTTACTACTCCGTTTTTCTTAACCAAGTTCACTCCTGGTTCAGTGACGAGTACTCCTTTTTCATTCATTGCCTTTTGAAAAGCGGCAACAAAGGGTTTATCAATCAATTTAAATGCTTCAGGATAACTTTCTTCTATAGGATAAGTTTCCGTCTTTAAAAAATTTAAGGATACGGGAATCATCAATAGACTAGTCAAAAAGAATAAAATAAACACTAATTGAAACCAGTTTAATTGGTGACGCTTTTTAAAGATTCGTCTAGGTGTCCAGATATTTTTAAAATAGGTCAGTGGAAAGACATCTGTTTTCATAAAAACCCCTTCTTTTGTTTCAATATTTCTATATCATTCATATCAACTACTCTATCTGAATACTTAATGAAGTTGATATGTTTTAAAATTCAACTACTCTTACCCTTTTGTTCCACCTGAAGTAAGTCCAGAAACAAAATTCTTTTGTAACATAAAGAAAAGAATTGAAATTGGAACGGCAATCAAGATTGCCCCTGCAGCGAATAAAGAAACTTTTTGGTTTTGTGGATTACTGATAAACGTTTGAAGTCCAACGGCTACAGTAATTTTTTCCGGACTTCTTAATAAGAATCGAGCTAACATAAAGTCACCAAAAGGTCCCATAAAGGCCCATAAAGCTTGAACCGCTATCATTGGACGAACCAATGGCAAGATAATTTGCCAAAAAATACGAAAGTGTCCTGCTCCATCTAATTTTGCAGATTCATCTAGCTCTTTCGGAACCGTATCAAAATACCCTTTCATCAACCATGTATTCATCGGAATACCACCACCAATGTAAAGCATAGATAGGAACCAAAATTGATCTAATGCTCCTAGTAATAGTGCCATTACATAGAAAGCTGTCAGTGCAGCCATAGTGGGTACCATTTGAATGACAAGGAAAAAAATCAAACTCTTCTTTCTTCCCATAAAATTGTAACGACTATACGCATAACCGGCCAAAGTAATCAAAGCAACTTGAACGACCATTGTTGAAACAGCTACGATTAGAGTGTTCTTATACCAGGTTCCATATAGTGTTTCACCAAAGAGACGCTTAAAGTTGTTTAAAGTCCAATCAGCATTGAAATCTAGAGAAAAGGCTGTAATATTGCCTGACTTGAAGGCAGAACTTGCTGTTATAAGTAGCGGGTAGATAATAATAATGGATAGTACAACCATAAAGGCATACGTAAAGAAATGACTTAAGAAATTAGACGTTTTTTGGGATTTTAATTTATTTTTCATCTTAAGCATCCTCCATATTGAAAGCTTTTGTTTTGCGGAATACAATTAAAGAAACAAAAATAACGATAGTTGAGATAATTAATGTGATAGCAGCTGCCATTGAGTATTGTGGAGAAGTACCTGTCGTTAATTTATAAATCCAAGAGATAAGAATATCTGTTGCTCCGGCACCACCACCGACACTTCCAGGACCACCATTGTTGAACAAGTAAATCATTGAGAAGTTGTTAAAATTACCTGTATATTGTGTAATAAATGTAGGAGCTGCAACCATGAAAATCATAGGCAGCGTAATTTCTTTAAAACGTTGAATCGCGTTTGCTCCATCAATTTTAGCTGCTTCGTATAGATCTTCTGGAATAGATTGCAAAATACTTGTTGTCATTACGTAGACATATGGGAAACCTAACCAACCTTGAATCATTACAATCGCTACTTTTGACCAAAGGGCTTTTGTTTTCCAAGCAATCTGTCCAATTTCAACAAAAGGAAGATGGTTAATCAACGGGATAACTTGAGTATTGATTGCTCCAATACTATCATTAAACATATTTGAAAACGATAGTATCGTAATAAATGCAGGAACAGCCCAAGGAAGTAAAAAAATAACACCAAAGAAACGTTTTCCTTTTATAAACGATTGATTCGTAATAACCGCCGTTATAATGCCTAAAGAAATTTGTAATGTTGTTGCACAAAGGGTCCAAATGATCGTCCAACTAAATACCGAAGTAAAAGCATCACGATAAGAACTTAAGAATAAAATATTTGTAAAGTTTTTAATGCCAATCCAATCAATTAAGTTAGCTGGAGGGATATGATAAAAATCATAGTTTGTAAATGCCATAAATAACGTTACTAGAACAGGAAATATAATTGTAAAAGCCATCATAAGATACGCAGGAACAATTAATAAATAGGGAAATCCATGGTTATAAACATTATACAAAACAGATTTTGCTGTAACATTTACTGGTAATTGCTTATTCCATCTTATAGCCACTGTTTTGGCATCGTAGATATTCAAAGCATAAAAAACTAAGAAAATAACAATAACAATTAATTGCAGTGTTCCGTTAATCATAATGAACAAAGAATGATCCTCTATCGGAACACTTCCTAAAGTAAACAATCCAGTTATAGCGTTTGCGCCAAAGGTGATCATTTCATAAATAAACAATAGCATGATTCCTAAGAATACTATTCCTTTAAATTTTTGTTCATTATAAAATTGTCCAATGCCGGGAATGATAGAATAAAGCCTGGCTTTTCTTTCATCCTTCAGCTTCTTTGGCTGATTTTCCTTAGACATAGTTTCTTCTCCTCTTTTCACTTAATGATAATGGCAGAGAATAGAATCATTCTCTGCCATAACAGTATCTCTATTATTATTCTTTACTGTATTTTTGTTCAATAGACTCAGTGATCATTTTAACTGCATCATCTGCTGATTCTTTTGGTGTTTTATTACCAGAAGCTGCATCAAACATTAAGTTTTCTGCGCCTGCCCATACTTCAGCCATTTCTGGAATATTTGGCATAGGTTGAGCTTCTTTGTATTGTGCGATAACTGCGGATGTTAATTCGTCATCTTTACCTGTTGCATAGTCACGTGATTCTTGATTTGCTGGGATTTCATTTGTAGCATCATAAAATTTATTTTGATTTTCTGTTGTTGTAACATAGTCTAACCATTCTTGTGAGACATCTTTATGTTTTGAGTAATTGCTGATAACCCAACCTTTTCCTCCACCAAATGCTTGATATTCCTCGCCATTGTTTAAAGTAGGAATAGTTGCTACACCGTAATTAACACCAGCTTCTTGTAACGCTTGTGCTTGCCAAGGTCCACCAATAAATGCTGCAACTTTACCAGCTAAGAATTGATCTGTAATGAAAGCATCAGAACTTGTAATATCTAACATTCCTTGAGGCCATACATTTTGGAACCAATCTGTAGCATAAGTAATCCCTTCAACTGCTCCTTTGTTATTTAAACCAACATCAGATGCATCTGTTCCTTCTTCACCAAAGACATAACCGCCATAACCTGCAACTAATCCATAAGAGAAGTAGAAGTCAGTCCATTTTGCTAAGAATCCAGTATTTTTACCAGCTTCTCCTGCAAATTCGTATTTTTTGTCTTTAGATAATGCTTCAACTTCTTTAAATGTTTCGGGAGCTTTTTCAATTAGATCTTTATTGTAGTATAAGACCAATGTTTCAATAACAGCGGGTTCACCGAAAATTTTACCATCAACGGTAACTTGCGCTTTATCCGTATCATCGTATTGCGCTTCATTTCCTAATTTCACTTCAGCTAAATGTCCTTGTTGTCCTAATGGTCCAATTCGGTCATACGCAGACATCATAATATCTGGCGCATTTCCAGCTGGTCCGTCTAAGGGTAGAGCTTCTAATTGTTCAAACATATCTCTTTCGGTAATCTTTATTTTTACATCGTGTTCTTTTTCAAAATCTGCTTTAATATCATTTACAAAATCAACATAACCTGCATCAACAGCGATGTTTAATTCTCCATCTGTTTTGCCACTCTTTGAGTCAGAAGTAGCGGTATCTGATCCACTTCCTCCACCACACGCAGCCAATAACAACGCACTTGCAGAAACCAACCCTACAGCATACTTCTTCCAATTACTTTTCTTCAATTTAATATCCTCCTCTTATGTTCTGCTTTTTTATTTCTTTT
>JAVWJE010000027.1:9624-20256 GCA_036639135.1 Carnobacterium sp.
CTCGTTGTTACCGGTAACAGGATAACTTGTGCTTGTTTAACAGCAGAATAAAGCCCAGTTAACATTGATTTTTAACAATAAAGCGAATTCTAGAGAATCCGCTTTATTTTTTTAGCTATACCAGTTTGATTGTTTTTATCTATTTTTAGCAATCACTTATCTATTATTCGTTTCCTTCATACTTTTGTTTGATATTATCTCTGATTAATTTAACGGCATCGTCAGCTGCTTCTTTTGCAGTTTTGTTCCCTGATGCTGCATCAAAAATCATTGATTCCGTTCCAGTCCATACTTCTTCCATTTCGGGAATATTTGGCATAGGCACTGAAGAATTATATTGTTCAATTACAGCTTTTGTTAATTCGTCATCTCCATCACTAATAGTTGATCTAGTCTCTTGATTTGCTGGGATTTCTGCAGTCATGTCATACATTTTTTTTGTGTTTTCAGTATTATTAACAAAATCAAGCCATTTTTGTGCCAGCTTTTTATTTTTTGAATAGGTACTGATTGTCCAACCTGTTCCTCCAGCAAAAGGCTTATAATTTTCACCATTTGGTAAGGTCGGAATAGTAGCTACACCATAATTCAACCCTGCTTCTTTATAACTTGCAGCTCCCCACGGGCCATTTATAACAGCAGCCGTTTTTTCGCTAGTAAATTGATCATTCATGAAATTTTCCGCACTTGTTGCATCAAGAGCACCTTTTGGCCAAACATCTTGATACCATTTTGATGCATACTCAATAGCCTTAATCGCTTCAGGTGTATTTAAACCAATATCTGTTGTGTCTTTTCCATTATCTCCAAAAACATATCCACCATACCCAGTGATTAACCCCATATAATGATAAGGAGCAACCCAATTAGCTAAAAATGCGGTATTTTTTCCTTTTTCATTTTCAAAATCAAATCGATCGTCTTTAGCTAAGTTCTCTAAATCGCTAAATGTCTTAGGAGCCGTTTCAATCAAATCTTTGTTGTAAAACATGACCAACGTTTCAATAACGAAAGGAGCTCCATAAACTTTCCCAGCTGAAAGAACTTGATTTTCATCCATTTTGTCGTAACGTTTATCATCTGGTAAAGTTACTTCAGCTAAGTGTCCTTGCTGTCCTAAAATACCAATCCTATCATAAGGAGCAATTAAGACATCTGTTCCAATTCCTGCTGGACCATCGAGTGGCAAAGCTTCTATAGAATCAAACATATTTTTCTCTGTTATTTCAACAACTACATCATTTTCTTTTTCAAAATCAGCTACTATTGCATTAACATAATCTGTATAACGTTCATCTACATCTACTTTTAAAACCGTTGCCACATCTTCATTTTCAGAATCTTTTGTGCCCGAAGTGTCATTAGTACATGCCGTTAGAAATAAAGCAGTTAGCGAAACGAAACCTATCATTGTTCTTTTCCAATGTATTCTCTTCATTTTAAAACTCCTCCTATTAATAATAATATAACGATCACTCTGAATCAATTATCGTAGATTTAAGTTTTTTATGCAAAGGTTTACATTCAGAACAACTAATTAATTCAACAAAAAAACAGAGTAGAAAATTTTACCTACTCTGTTTAGCTATTAAGTTACAACTGGTAACGTACTTATTTACTTTAATTCTTTTCTTTAAACACAACAAACCCATTTTTCTTAACCTTTATTAATTCGTCTTTGTTTGTTGTTAGATGGGCTAAGACAGTATTTGATTGAGTATCTTTCGTTAGCTCTAGATCTTCTTCACCTTGATTAAAATAAGCAACAAGTGTGTCTTCACCGTAAGAACGTTTGAATCCAATAATATCTTCTTCATCTCTAATATCAAACCAATCCAATTTCCCGAAACTTAAGATTTCTTGATATGTTTTCCTAAATACTATTAAGTCTTTTGTAAAGTCTAGCATTGCTAGATCTTGATCTTTTTCATTCCAAACCATACACTTACGACAGTCAGGATCATCTAATCCATCCATTCCAACTTCTGTACCATAATAAATGCAAGGTGAACCATGTTGCATAAACGTAAATGCAAGACTAGACTTCACGATATCTTTATTTCCAGCACTAATTGTTAAGATACGAGCTGTATCGTGTGAGTCCAGTGAATTAAACATGACTTCATTTGCTTGTTGACGATACAACATCAATTGTTCATTCAATCCTGAAACCATTTTACTAGCGAGGATTTTTTTCTTCATAAAGTAATCTTCTATTGTACCAGTAAACGCATAGTTCATAACTGCATGGAACTCATCGCCTTGTAACCAACTTTGAGATGAATGCCAAATTTCTCCTAAAATATAAAAATCTTTTTTTAATTCTGTTGTGACTTGATGAAATCTTTTCCAAAAATGATGATCTACTTCGTTAGCAACGTCTAATCGCCAAGCATCAATATCGAATTCACGTATCCAATAAGCCGCTACTTCTAATAAGTAGTCTTGAACTGCAGGATTGACAGTATTTAATTTAGGCATATGTCCAGTAAAAGCAAACGTATCATAGGGGACTTGACCAACATCTTCTAGTTCTTCAGTCGTTAAACTTTCGTCTAGTTTTACTGGAAATTCATGGATATGAAACCAGTCAGCATATTTAGAATTTTTTTCATTTTCAACAACATCTGCCCATTGATAAGACAACATCCCTAAATGATTAAATACGGCATCTAACATAATACGTATGCCTCTTTTATGAGCTTCATCAACTAATTTTTTAAACGTTTCTTTGTCACCAAAATCTGGATCAATTTCAAAGTAATCCGTTGTGTCGTACTTATGATTCGACGTTGCTTTAAAAATAGGACAAAAGTAAATACCGTTTATTCCTAAATCAACTAAATAGTCTAGATTATCAATGACTCCTTGTAAATCTCCACCATAAAAATCATCACGGGTTGGGTGTTTTTTGCTACCCCAAGGCAATGTACCTTCTGGATCATTCTTCGTATCGCCATTAGCAAATCGTTCTGGAAAAATTTGATACCAAATTGTTTTCTTTACCCAATCTGGAGCTTTAAACCGATCAATTTCTTGAAAATAAGGCATTCTAAAAAATGAGTTAGCATCCGACAAGTATGTTTCATCAAAAGGGAAAATACCTCTATCGCCATATAAAACTTCCGTTCCATCGTTTCCAATAACATGAAAAGCATACGATAAGCGTCTAAACTCTGCTCCTGTTTTAATAAACCAATAGTCATGAACGTCCGTACTCAAGATTAGTTCTAACGAAACGTTGTCCAAATACCATTTTTTCTCTCCATGTAAATAAGGATCTCCACTGATAATATTTACTTTAGAGACATCCCCTTTTTTTGTACGGATTCGGATATGCATTTCATCCTTTGTATAAAGGTATGCATATTCGCTTTCTGGTCTGTGGAAAATTGCTGATGTTTCCATTTATCCTATTCCTCATTTCTATTCGTTTTTTTAGATTGTATTGTTTATTTCAAATAATGTTTATTCGCTTTTCTTCTGTCATTTTCTTTTCAACTTCTAAGACGAGTACAATTGATCCATAAGCTTCTAATCTAATTTGTTGATGCTCTAAAGAATTATCGCCATTAGATAACAATACTGTGACCGTTTCGTTTGAAAAACGGGTATCACTATAAATGAAAGCTTGATCTGTTAAATTACAGCAAACTAAAGCAATTTGATCTCCAAGCTTGCGTTCATAACAATACAAATAATCCGTTGTTTCAATTAATTTGAAACTTCCTTTAGTAAATAATGGCGTCTTCTTATAGGTTAACAATCTTCGATAATAGTTCAAGATACTAGATTTTTTTTCTTCTTGATCAGCCACATGATAATCAGGTTCTACATTGACTCCACTCCATGGCATAGTAGAAGAAAATCCTGCAAATTCTGAACTATCCCATTGCATCACTCCACGACTAGCATCTTTACTGGTCGCATTTAATTCTTGAAGAATGAAATCCGATCGATAGCCTAAATCAACTGCTTTATTATAAAAAAGGTTAGCTTCCGGTGCAAAGAAATTTTCAATAGCTTTTATCTCTAGATTTTTCATTCCAATTTCTTCACCGTTTAAAATAAAAGGAATCCCTTTTTGTAAATACATCAAAGTAGCTAACATTTTGCTGCTATTTGCTCGGTAATTAACAACATCTCCAAAACGAGAAACAACCCGAGCCATATCATGGTTGTTCCAATAAAGGGTTGGTCCACCGAAATCAGCTAAACGTCCTTGCCAATCAACCATTGTTTTTTTAAACTGTTTAATGTCTAAATTTCCCGATTGCATGGATAGTGGTAAACGAGTATCTTTTTGTGTTTCGTCTTCTGTGAAATAACGAAATGTAATGACCGCATCACAGCCTTCATTTGCTGGATTCGAATAATCAACGGCTAAATCGATGGTAGCCGAAGCTGCTTCACCCACTAAAAAGATATCTGGATAGTGCTTACGTAAAGCTTGAGCGAATGTTTTCATATAATCATTTACTTTGGGTAAATTGGCGTAGTAGTGTTCAGCTAAAACCAACTCTCCATCAATGGTAGTAGGAACATCTGGATAACCATCTTCTTTATCCAGATGAATGAACGCATCTAAACGGAATCCATCAACTCCTTTTTCCATCCAAAAAGAAGCTATTTCTAGCATAGCAGACTGAACATTTGGGTTACCCCAATTTAAATCCGGCATTTCTTTAGCAAATAAATGGAAATAGTATTCCTCACCTAAAGGTTCTTTCTCCCAAACAGATCCTCCAAAAAAAGAGGCCCAATTATTTGGCAACTGTCCATCTGCTTTCCCTTTAGCCCAAAGATAATAATCTCGGTAAGGATTATCGGGGTCTTTTAAAGCTTCTTGAAACCAAGGATGCTGGTCTGATGTATGATTTAAAACAAAATCAAATATCACTTTTATACCCCGATCATGTGCTTGTTTGATTAGTTCTTGTGTATCTTCCATCGAACCAAAAAGAGGATCAATTTCATAATAATTAGACACATCATACCCATTATCAACCTGTGGTGAAGCAAAAATTGGATTTAACCAAATGACTGTAACTCCCAAAGATTGGACATAATCAAGGCGACTAATAACTCCTTTTAAGTCTCCCACTCCATCGCTGTTGCTATCTTGAAAACTCCTAGGGTAGATTTGATAAACAACTGCTTCTTGCCACCATTTTGTTGTCATCACATACTGGACCTCCTTTATTTGTTTAATAGACTTAATTTAAGGATACTCAAACAATGAAGCACTTACAATCTCATTTAGGATGTTAACGGTAACAAAAAAATGAGAGCGAACGACCCTTTTAGGATTTTTACTCATTCTATTTTTCAACTAACGATTTTTTCAGCAAGACTACTGCTCCATACGGGCCTAAAGTAATGCAATTGCCTTCAATACAGTTCCCTTCATTTTGAAGCAATACCTGCCATTTATTTTCTGTCATTCCATTTTGAGAAACTCTTTCATTTATATTTGAAAAATTACAGAAAATGACGGCCTGTTGATCTCCCAATATTCGTTCATAACTGTATAAACTTTCTTTCATTTCAATCATACGAAAGATTCCTTCAGTAAAAACAGGCATTTTTTTATACTTCAAGACCTTTTTATAATAAGATAAGATACTTTCAGGGTCTTTTTCTTCTTCATAAACGTTATACTTTTCTTCTCTATTTACGCCACTCCAAGGCGCCATTGTTGAAAAGCCAGCATACTCAGAGCTATCCCATTGCATGATTCCTCGACTTACGTCACGTGCTGTAGCGTTTAATTCCATTAAAATGTGTTCTTCCGTGTAACCTAAATCTTTGGATTTTGCATAAAAAGCTGTTGCCCCTGGTGTCTCAAAATCATGCGGATTGGTACGATTTAAATTACACATTCCTAATTCCTCACCGTAATAAATAAAAGGGATGCCTTTTTGTAAATACATGAGTGTTGCTAACATTTTACTGCTATTATTGCGGTATTGCCTCTCATCTCCAAAACGAGAAACAGCTCGTGGCATATCATGATTATTCCAATAAAGTGTTGGACCGCCAAATGGATCTAATTTATTTTGCCACTCAATCATCGTGTTTTTAAATTCTTTTATATCTAAGACAGAATGTTGCATATTGAATGGTAAGCGACTATCTTTAACTGAATGATCTTCGGGAAAGAGCATAAAGGAAATAATCGCATCACACATATCATTTTTTGGGTCAGTGTAACTGACTGCTATGTCTGCATCAGCAGACGCTGCTTCTCCTAAAATAAAAACATCTGGATTAACTTTTCTTAAAGCACTAGTGAGTTCTTGAATGTAGTTTTTTATATTGGGCAAATTTTTATTAATTTCTTGAGCAGAGACAATTTCATGATTATCTATGGATACCTTACTTGAGAAATCATCAAGTTTATCTAAATGAATAAAAGCATCTAATCGAAACCCATCTATTCCTTTATCTAACCAAAATTCACCAATATCTTGTATCGCCTTTTCGACATGGGGGTTATCCCAATTCAAGTCAGGCATTTCTTTTTTAAATAAGTGAAAATAAAATTGTTCCCCTACTGGTTCTTTTTCCCACACTGAACCTCCAAAGATAGAAGCCCAGTTATTAGGTAAATCTCCATTTGGCAAAGCATCTCGCCAGATATAAAAATTTCTGTGTGGATTATCAGGCCCTTTTAGAGCTTCTTTAAACCAATTGTGTTCAACAGAGGTGTGATTAAGCACAAAATCAAATACAACTCTTAAATCTCGTTTATGTGCTTCTTCAATGAGTTTATCAATGTCTTCCATCGTACCGAAAAGAGGATCAATAGTATAATAATCAGAAACATCATACCCATTATCAACTTGTGGAGATTTGAAAATCGGATTTAACCAAATCGTATTCACTTCCAATTGTTTAATATAATCTAATTTTTGAATAATTCCCCTTAAATCTCCAATTCCGTTTCCAGTTGTGTCTTTGAAACTCCTTGGATAGACTTGATAAACAATCGCATTTTCCCACCATTTTGACTTGTCTTTTTCCATTTTGCTCTTCCTTCCTGTGTTTCTTTATTATCTTCAGTTTAAACAAACTTCGAAATGATAGCTAAAATAAGGACTTCTTTTAAAACAATGATTCCGTTTATTTTAAATCAACATAAAAAAACCAGCTGTTCTCATTTAATGAGAGCAGCTGATGTTATTAAAACTATTTTTTCTTTTTAAAGTCATCACTCGGTACATATACAGACACTAATTTGTGCATGACTTCTAAATGAATAGGGAAATCAGGTCCTTGATCGCCATCTACTGTAGTCGTGAAAATTTTGTGTTGCTTTATCTTCATATCAGCTACTTTAAATCTCTTTAAAACAAGTTTATCTGAATAATTTTCGTCGTCACGAATTAGTTCTGGAATAAGTTTCATCTTTTCTGCAGCAGTTGATTCTTTCAAACAAAGCATGTTTAAATAACCATCATCAATTTCAGCTGAAGAAAATACAGTTTCTATTCCAGTAACCGACTGGCTTAATCCGATTAAGACCATACTAAAATCGTCTTCAAAGTTCGTACCATCTAAAGTCATTTGGAAGGTTGATGTTTCATCATCACTTAAGGCTTTCACTCCTTCAAAAACATAAGCTAATGGTCCAAATTTAGATTTAGATTCTTCATCAACTTCCTGAACCGTTTCTGGTATAGCTCCTACTGAAACGGTGCTAATGAAATATAAATCATTCACTTTTCCAATATCAATTTCCTTTTTATGAGTAAAATCTAATTGACTAATGGCCTCTTCCGGGTTCATGGAAATACTCATAGACCGGGCAAAATTATTTATCGTCCCTGTCGGTATAACCCCAACTGTTGGTTTATAATCTTGTTTTGCAATACCGTTGATACCTTCATTTACGGTTCCATCACCACCTATTAAAAAAACTGAATCAAACTTTCCTAAAGATGCTTGTGAAGCGAATCTTTCAGCATCTCCGCTTTTTTTTGTTTCATTTATGACACTTTCTATAGAATGTTCAGCTAAGCGATTTTGTAATTGTTTCACGTATTCTTTTGCTTGTTCGCTGCCTGAGGAAGGATTCACGATAATCATAGCTTTCATGTCTTTCATGGCTTTCAAAACCTCCCATTCTTTTCTTATACTTTAGTTAATTGTTTTTGTTGTTCCTCTGATAACCAATTCTGGCTTAAATAAGATAGAACCTTGGGAAATACCTTTTTGATCAATTTTATTTAGCAACATTTTAGCACATGCAGCCCCCATTTCAATTACAGTTTGCTTTACAGTCGTTAATTGCGGGAAAGCAATCTGATCTAGAAATACACCATCATGACCAATAATTCCAAAATCGTTTGGGATATCTCCACCCATCTCAATAATACCGCGTTCAATACCTAATGCCAAACGATCTGAACTACAAATAAAAATTGTGTTAGGTGAAAAATCAGACCAATTATCCTTAATGAATTTAGCAGCTTGCCTAGAGTGATTTCCAAAACGAAACACTTGGGATTCCATCTTGTTTTTCTCCATTGTTTGAAGGTACCCAAATTCTCTCGATAGTTCGAATAACTCATCAATATCTATTCCAATAAAGATGACCTTTTGGTACTTAGAATCTATCGCATATTGTGTAGCTAATGAAATACCAGCTTTGTTATCTGAATCAACAAAATCATAACCATGACGGTTTTCTCCAAATAATACGACTGGTTTATTTGCACCACTAATCCAATCATAATCTTTTTCTCGAACTCCACACATTATGTAACCATCACAAGTCCCAATATCAAAGTTATTTTTTGTAACTAACTGCAAAGAATAATGACGTGCATCTAGCTCTTGAGCTATTCCAGTTAACAAGTTCATATAATAAGGTTCTGTTGTATCCATTTCTTCTAGGATAAATAACTTAATAATTTGGGTCCGATTATTTACTAAAGCTTTGGCAGCTACATTAGGACGATAGTTCAATTCTGCCATTGCTTTAAAAACCAGTTCTTTTAGTTCATCCGTAACTTGCTCGGGATGATTAATAACACGAGAAACGGTCATTTTAGAAACATTTGCTTTTTTTGCAACATCATTTAATGTTGTCATATTTAATACTTCCTTTTCTAATTTTCATTCTTTAATCATCCGCTTTAGTCATACATCGTAATGCAATCATTATTTTTTAAAGATTGCATGCATTTGGACACGAGTGGATATGGTCACAAATTAGAAGTTCAACTAATTAGTGATATATGAAAAGATGACAGCAAAACAAATTCTATTTACTGTCACTAGTGCTTATTATTCATTTCCCATTAGCATTTGACATTCAGGACAAATCCCATAAACTTCCATCCGATGATTAGTTACTTTATACCCTGTTAAGTTATGAGCTGTTTCTTCAATATCTTCCAGTCCAGGATAATAGATATCTTCAATTTTTCCACAATTTTCGCAAATAGCATGATAATGTTGAGTTGTAGCAAAATCGAAACGACTTGAGCCATCTCCATAAGTCATCTCTTTTACGAATCCAATTTTTGTGAACAGACGTAAATTGTTGTAAATAGTAGCCACACTTACATTAGGAAATTTTTCAACTAACGAACGATAAATATCATCTGCTGTTGGATGGCTATCCGATTCTATTAAATATTCTAAGACTGCATAACGTTGAGGGGTGATACGAATATTAGATGCTTTTAATTTTTCCACTGATTGAAGGACCATTTGATTAGTTGCCATAGCTTTATCACTCTCCATTTTACTGGTTTACTTTTTAATTAGATTTTTTTAAGACACTTTCAATACGAAATATCTTTATCTTTATTTGCTTAATAATAACGTTTATCACATAAGAATGCAACAATATCCCATTGGTGCACCTTCGATTTGAATATAACAAATAATTTTGTCTTTTGTTCTTTAATAAACACAAAAAAAGAACGATGAAACAATTTTAAAAAACTAATTTACTTAAAATGCACTTTACCTATACATTCTCTTCTCATTGCTATGATTATTTGTTAAAATGAAGGTATTACAATACTGAACTTAACTATAACTTGAAATAATTCTGCGGGAGAGAGGATATCTTTTATGAAAATTGGAGCAAGGACGATGAAAACTGGTCTAGCCATTACTCTTGCTTTAGCCATACCTTATTTATTAAACATGAACACTGCAGCCGTCTTAGCTGCTATATCGGCAATTTTTGCATTACAACCTTCTTTAAAACGATCAGTTAAGACACTAAAAGATAGAGTCTTCGCTAATATAGTTGGTGGTGTGTTAGCTATTATTGTTAATATCACATTGGGCAACCATTTTATTTTTATTGGAATGGCAGCTGTTTTACTCATTGCCATCTTGAATCAATTTAATCTAGGACCTGTTATTGGTTTAGCAACCGTAACGTTAGTTGTCATCATGATGAGTCCTGGAGAGAATTTCGTTTTTTCAGCTACTATTCGAATCTTAGCGACATTGCTGGGTGTGGTTATTGCATTTTTAGTTAATACCCTTTTCTTTCCTCCTAAATACGAAGAAAAAATGTTTCATTTGATCGATTATACAACTTCTGAAATTATGAAGTGGATTAGAGCTAGTGTACGAAAAAATAGCGAATTCTCTATTTTA
>JAVWJE010000027.1:20266-21681 GCA_036639135.1 Carnobacterium sp.
GGATTTAAAATGGGTACATTCTGAGTTAGTTCGATTAGAGACCTATTACTCTTTATTCAAAGATGAAGGGACGTACTCCCGAAAGAAAAACCGATCCCAGATATTAAGAAAAATCGTTGTTTATCGTCAAATCATCTCAACAACCAAAGCTGCATACAACTTAGCTGACACCTTGCATCAAAATGAGAACTCTTTTAACCACTTTCCAGAAGAATTAAGAATTCAAATTCGAGAACGCTTAGAAACTCTTTTGAGTGCTCATGAGCAAATTTTATTGAAATTTAATGGACGAGTTGCTCCAAATGAAGTGAATTTTATTGACTACAAAGAATCGCTTAGAACAAAATTTATGCATTCTTTCTTTGATGAAGCGAACATGGAGGCTGAAGTAAATAAGGATTACACTCAAAGTAATGCGGTAATTCATATTATGTCTAGTATTTTAAATTATGAAGAATACCTAAATCGTTTAAATACTTTAGTAACTAGCTATAAAGGAAACATAAGAAGCCCGCAAACAACTATTGACAACATCGAACACATTGAACAATAGTAAAAAGTCTTTGATTGGTTTTTTAATTCCAATCAAAGACTTTTTAAATTTAATTTTTATTTTCCAGTTGTTGTATCAACAGGTACCATCAACTCTTTATTAAATAGGCTAGAATAAATTTCGTTCCCTTTGTCATTCAAAGTTTTTCCATCTTCAGCTAATGTACTTTCAAGAACAAGATCTGTTGATTCTAGTTCACCATTAAATGCTTCATGTAAATCGAAAAGCGGAAGATTATTTTCTTTGACCTTTTCTAAAACACTATCTAAGTAACTGGTATAAATTAATGTTCTCGAATTGTAGTCTTCTTTTCTAGAACTACTTGGATTAGGTGTTACAAAAACAATTAATGCATCTGGCAATGCTTGTTTGATAGCTTCATAATCTTGTATAATATAATCTGTAGAATCTGATAAACTAATGTCTCTTACTTGATCACCATAAATAGGGATTTGAAAGAATACAAGATCTGGGTTTTCCTCTTTTAGTGATGAAACCGTGTTTTCTTCCAATAATCGATAAGAATCAAAATTAGGCAATGCTACATAATTGAATTTTACTTGTTCATTCGCTTGTTCATTTATATATTTTCCGACTGAAAGAAGCCAATTCTCAGATTTTGAAAAATCCCCATAAAAGCTAACAACTTTTTTCCCATCATCTTTTGGCACAGTCGATATGTAATCTAATATAGTTTTTTGATTTCTATTTTTTTCAAATGCTTCGGTTTTTGATACCTCATTTTTTTCTTTCTTTAAATCTGTATCATTTTTATTTATTTGAGAAGATCCATTTGTTTCTAATAATTCTAATTTTTGTTTTTTCTGATAATCTTGACCAAACCAAACAACTCCAATTGTCA
>JAVWJE010000028.1:0-21013 GCA_036639135.1 Carnobacterium sp.
TTGTTTTTAGCAGTTATTTTAACTGTAACGTTTTTACGTAGACGTAACCTACGAAGCGCAACCCAAGCTCGACCTATACCTGTCGAATCCGTAACGCCCCCGAATGGGAAGTGTATACAGAGTGTAAAATTACCTCTTGAAATCCATTACTTGTTTAACTCTCTAAAACAAGTATAACATAAATTAAATAAAGTTGACATAAAAAGATGCGTGATCACTTGTTTGGTAAGAATCTCTAAACTCAAACTGACTAACTAAAACCAGTAAAAAACCTTCGTGTCTTTTT
This sequence comes from Carnobacterium sp., assembly GCA_036639135.1. GTDB lineage: Bacteria > Bacillota > Bacilli > Lactobacillales > Carnobacteriaceae > Carnobacterium_A. The sequence goes on from JAVWJE010000028.1 coordinate 287, forward strand.
GAGACACGAAGGTTTTTTTAGAGTAGTTACTTATTTAATTAATTAATCGATTCCTTATTTGGTTAATCAAACGCGACAACTTCATTTTCTTTAACGAAACTAAAGACGACTAAACCGACTAAGAGTAAATATTAAATTTAAACACTTATTCGTTTGACTAAATCAATTCAAAGTATTTCAAGCCTTCAACAATTCCACCTTGTGTATTTTCAGAAGTCACATAAAAAGCTTTCTCCTTCAAAATAGGCAATCCATTTCCCATCGCCACACCATAATCGACGTGTTCGATCATTTCAATATCATTTGATCCATCTCCAAATGCATAAGTAGGAAGATCTTTAAGACCTACTTTTTTCATCAATTCTGTAATACCTGTAGCCTTAGAATTTCCTTTTGGAATAGTATCCATGCTAAATGGCGTATTACGATAAAAAGATAATTCTGGAAACTGCTCTCTGAAATAAGCATCTTCTTTTTTATTCGTACTTAAAATTAGCGCCATTAGTATCTCTTCATTCAAATGCAATGATTCGTCTATTGATGGAACTGTTGCATGAATAAATTCATATGCTTCTTTCAAAATACGTGTTTGTCTAGTTGCACGAATTTTTTCCGGTGTGTAAAAGGATAAAGCAAATTCTCGTTCTTCAGTAGCTTCTTTCAATCGAATCAGTGTATCTGTCGCAATACTGCTACGATGAACTTCCTTTCCTTGATACACAACGTATTGACCATTGAGTGTGATAAAAGAATCAATCGTCGTGGCTTTCAAAATAAATTGTATCTCTCGCGGACTACGGCCTGTTGCAATAAATGGAATATGTCCATTAAGTTGCATCTGTTCTAGTGCTTCTACTACTTCTGATTCAACTTTTGACTCATTGTTTAGTAACGTGCCATCTAGATCAAAAAACACAAATGATTTTGGTTGCAAACATTTTATCCCCTTTAACATTCATTTACTTTTTTTCTAAGTCTTTAAAATGATCGACTTGGTTGTAGCTTTCTAAATGATAAAATCCGTCATAGTACTTCACTTTTGAGACACTAGCATTTAATAATGGCTGAGGATTAATAAGTTCAGGTACTAATCCATTTAACATATAACGTATTGTATTGCCATGTGCTACAACTAATACCGTATCACCAGTATCTCGGTGTTTTTTTATCAATTCTATTAATCCTTTTTCAATACGTGACCAAAATTCACTATAATTTTCAGCATGGTGATAAGGATCCGCTTTTTTTGTTGCATCCATTTGCTCAGGTATAGTCGATTTTGACCATAAATCGCCCACTGTAGGGTAATTCATGACTTCATTGATACTTGCCCATACTTCATCTACACCCAAACCTTCAAATGAGCCAAAAAAAACTTCTCTAAATTCAGGCATTGCTTGAACCGTTAAATCTTCTGTAAATTTATTTTCTTCTAAAATAATGCCAGCTGTCTCAATCGTGCGGCTAAGATCACTTGAATAAACGGCATCAAATTTAACATCTGCCAAACCCTTGCCACTTCTACGAACATTTTCGCTTCCTTTTTCAGTTAACTGAATGTCGCTCCAGCCTTGCATTCTTCTATATAAATTTAAATAAGTTTCACCATGTCGAACAAAATAAAATGTACATCCTTTATTCAAAAAATCTCCTCCAATAAATTAACATTTCCGTATTTCTCGTACCCATCTTCCATTGTACCAAAAATAAACACCTAGTGAAGCCATTCGCTAAGTATTACCTAATAGGGTCTTTTTTTAACGTTTTGAAGAATTTCTCCATTATTATAAGCGGTTAACAAATTTTTCAAATCTTTTACTTGATCCGTTAAGCGTCTTCCAATATCTGTTTCTCTCACTTTCTTCCGTTCCATTTCGCGGTCTACCACCCGCCTCGTGGACATGATATCAAATTCATCTTCGATGGCGTGTTTAACAGACGTAAATGGCTGGTGAGAAACCAATTGCATTCCAAATGAATTGTAGAGCAACGTGTAGCCGGCTAAACCTGTCGTCTGTTGGTAGGCTTTGGAAAACCCACCATCGATAACGATCATTCGTCCTTCGGCTTTAATAGGATCTTCTCCGCGCTTTTCTTTTACTGGTGTATGTCCATTAATAATGTGTCCTTTAGTAGGATCCAAACCAAATTCAATCAATATATTTTCGCAAGTCGTGACATCATTGCGTAAATTATAGTATGGATTCTTCTTTTCTTCATGCGTTTCTTTATCTTCGATGTAGTAGCGTTCAAAAGTAGTCATTTGGTTTTTTCCAAAAAGCGAAGAAGTTGCTCCTGTCCATAAATACCAAATAAGATCTAAATGTTTTTCTTTATTTTCTTTGTCTCTCGTTAAATAGCCTTTACGAAGGATTTCTTCGAATTTATCCAAGAGAGCTTTTCCGCTATATGTGCTTTCTCGAATTTTAAAAGCCATAAAACTCCCATCTTCATTCAAAGGAACACACCCATGAAATAATAAATTATCATTGTATGTCAAATACATGTTTCCTTTATTGTACAAATAAGAAATATGTTTTTGGAGACGCTCACTTGTTTTAAACGCATAAATTAATTTTTCTACGATACTCTCTTCTTCTTTAGTCAACTGGTAGGGATTTCTTGGATCTATTGTTGGAAAATAAGTATTCGTTAATGGATATTTTTTTCCTTTTATAGTAATTGTACCTTCTTCATAATTAATCTTATCCAAGACCATTCGATCATCCATTTTAAAATTAGGCTGTCTCTTGATAATGGCTCCTTCTAGTTTAAACTGAATAATCGCAATAGCTTGATGCATTTTTGTAATTTGTCTAATTTCTTCTTCAAAAAAATCTATCTCTTCTGTATCTAATTTTGGATAAAAGCCATCGGTTATTTCTTGTGTATACGTCATTTCAGCGAATGTTAACAACTGACGCAATGAAATACCATAAGCATCTTCAATAATTTCAAGATTGTTATAGCGAGCTGAAATTCTAAGAACGTTCGCAATACAAACAGCTGAACCACTGGCCGCTCCCATCCATAAAATATCATGATTGCCCCATTGGATATCAACAGAATGATGATCCATTAATGTCTCTATAATTTTATCTGGATAGGGCCCTCTATCGTATATATCTCCTACAACATGCAAATGATCTACTACTAAACGTTGGATAAGATAAGAAATAGCGGTGATAAATTGAGGCGCGCGATCTAACGAAAGAATGCTTTGAATGATTTTGTTGTAATAATCTTCTTTGTTTGGAAAACTAGTATCTTTAGATAATAACTCTTCGATAATATAAGCAAACTCAACTGGCAAGGCTTTTCTAACTTTCGAACTCGTGTATTTTGAAGCAACATAAACACACAGTTCAATTAAGCGTGATAACGTAAGACGATACCACTCATCCAGTTCTTCTGTTTTATCCATCATTTCTACAATATTTTTTATTTTATCTTCAGGATAATAAATTAGTGTAGCTAATGTATTTCTATCTTTTGTACTTAACCGATCACTAAAAACTTCATTAATTTTCTCTTTAATGTTTCCAGATCCATTGCGCAAAACATGTTGGAATGCATCGTGCTCTCCATGAATATCACTCAGGAAATGTTCTGTTCCTTTGGGCAAGTTCATAATAGCCTCTAAGTTAATGATTTCTGTTGTTGTTTTCCCAATTGTTGGGTACTCTTTAGCCAATAAATTTAAGTATTTATTTTTGCTATTCATTGTTATTCTCCTTTAGAATTTCTATGTATACCATTTCATTTTATCATAAACCAAAAGGAATAAACTAGCTACTTTAGAGGCTTCAAAAAAAGAACCAACCTATAAAAAGGCTGCTTCTTTTTTTGTATTTGTTAAGCATTTAAAGCTGCTACAATTGAATCTTCTATTTTTTCTGGTTTGGTTATTGAACCAAATCGTTCAATGATTTCGCCATTTTTTCCAATGAGAAATTTAGTGAAATTCCATTTTATTTTTTTATTGCCTGTTTGTTCAACAAGATATTTATATAATGGACTAGCCTCATCTCCATTAACTTGTATCTTTTCATATAAGGGAAAAGATACTCCATAATTTAACTGACAATGACTTACAATTTCTTCATTAGAAAGTGGTTCTTGATTCATGAATTGATTAGAAGGGAAACCCAACACAATAAAGTTTTGCTCTTTATATTTTTCATATAACTCTTCTAGTCCTTCAAATTGAGGAGCAAATCCACATTTGCTAGCGGTATTTACTATCAATAAAGGTTTTCCTTTGTACTTACTAAGCGAAACTTCTTCTCCGCCAATTTCTGTAACGGTAAAATCATAGACTGACATAAAACTAAAACCCCTTCTTTCTTTCGTCCTTCATCAAGTATAACAAAGGGTAAACAAAAACACTCTTGTTAAGCATCGTATCGTGAAAAGTGAGTGAGTAATTTTATTTTATCTTGTTCTTTCACTATTTTCTGAAGCAACTCTTCATCAGAGGATATCGTATGGAGGACAGAAAAGAATTTTTTCAGCTCTTTTTGCCTTAACTCTTCTTTTTCTAACCCTAATAAGATAATAAGTTGAACTTTATTTCCTCCCCATTTGATTGGTTCTTTTAAAGTCATAATACTAATACTAGATTTATTTACATATCGAGGATTGCCATGTGGCAAAACAATCCCATTTCCTATATACGTACTTGATTCCTGTTCTCTTTTCAGCAATGAATCTAAATATTCTGGCTCAATGTTTCCATTTTTTATTAGACATTTCCCCATATCTAACAAAATTTCTTGGCTATTTAATCCGCTTTGTTGGGTATAAACTAAAAATGGATTAGAGTAGGACATGATATCAAATATATGACTTTCTTTCTTAAGAGTTTGCGAGCTTCGAAGATACCTAGAGATATCATCCAAATCTTTTTGTTCAACTAAAGGAGTTATTTGAACAGTAGGAATGGATAGACCTTTTAAAGGTACTGTGGTAAGAATAAAATCAATAGCATGATTCTGAACGTATTGCTCAACTTCCGATTGAACGACCAATTGATTGATTGTGATATTTGGAAAATAGCGGTTAATTTTTGCTTCAATAAATGCAGAAACACCTATTCCATAATGACAAACAATGATTGAACGGTAGTTCTGTCTGCTATTCGTACGATATCGTTCAATCGCTCCTTGAAAATGAACAGTTAAATAGGCTATCTCTTCTTCTGGCAACGAAAGCTTGTAAGCAGATAAGTATTCTTCAATCGTTGCTTGGATGACCATAAACAATTGAATATACTCTCTCTTAATTGATTGAGTTAACGGATTAGATATTTGGAAGCCACTTCTGATACGAGTAAAACTAGCTTGAAGGTGGACAAATATATTTTCTTTTAATCGTTCATCTCGTGTTAAATTTGTAGTAAACAATTGACTAACATCCTTTATCAGAAAGTCTATCATCTGATTGATCATGATGTTTGTCTCATTGCTCTTATCTTTTCTTAAGTTTTGATCGAAATTTCTTAATCGTAAAGCTAAATAACCTACTTCATTTTTCGGGAAAACAAGATGAAAAGTCTTATTCAATTGTTCAGCAATTTCATCGCTCAGTAGCATAGCTTTTGTTTCATCAATAGACAACCAGTCATCTTCTGTTAGCTGAACAGTTGCGTTTAATTTTATTCTCTTTAACATAAACAAAATATGCAAAACAATACTATTCAAAGGATCATTAAAAATGATTTGATTTTCTTTCAGTTCCGTATTTTTCAAAACTGCGTGTACTTGTAAAATATCCTTCTCTCCAAAAAAAGTATGAAGATTGTTTTTTTGAATATCTAATTTATTTATTTTACGCGTAACATAAGCAAAAACTTCTCTTTTATCCTTTTCTAATCCAATAACTTTCGTACCAATTTTTGGTTTAGTCGCTAGCTTTAATTGGTATTTCTTTAGTAATATTTCTAAGTGAACAAAATCTTCTTTAATTATGAGTTTACTAACATAATAATTTTCTGAAAGTTCATCCAATGTTAGTGGATCTTTAGACATAAGAAAACGAAATAAAATATAAAATCTACGCACCTCATCTGGATAGTTTTTTTCTTCTTTGTCTTCCATCAGAAATGCAACAAAATTTTTTTTATCTTTACTTGTCATTTCTAAGCGAATGCCTACTCCTGGATAACGAATGATTTCACCTGATATCTGGTGTTCAAGAAAAAAATCTTCTACTCCTTGCAAATCATTTCGAATGGTTCTTTCTGAACAATTAAGTTCCGTAGCAAGTGATTTGATGGTTGTATAATTCTCATGATTATTCAATAAATAGTGTGTCAGTTTAACTTGTCTTTGATTCATTTTATTAAACCTCATTTCAAAAAAATACTCTACCTAGCATACCACACTAGATAGAGTATTTTTATTGTTTTGTGCGGTTAATTAATGTACCGTATCCAACAATGCGTAAACTTCTTCAATCGTTTTAGCATTTTCTAAATCTTCACGGAATTGATCATCCATCAATTTACGAGACAACATTTGCAAGATTTTTAAGTGAGCATCATCTTTGTTATCTATTGGAACAGCAATCATAAAGATTAGTTTAGCAGGTTCTCCATCTAAACTGTTCCAGTCTATCCCTTTTAGGTTTCTTCCGAAAACAACACTAGGCTCTTTGACACTTGCAGACTTCCCATGAGGAATTGCAACTGAGACACCAATACCTGTTGTACTTTCTGCTTCTCTAGCAAAAATTGCTTTACGGAATTCATCTTTTGAAGTAATTTTGTGTTGTAAATCAAAAGTTGAGATAAGTTCATCAACCGCTTTTTCTTGAGTATCTCCTTCTAAGTCCAAAATAATCAAATCTTTTGTTAAGATATCTGTCAATTTATTAAAGTCTTGTCTCTTTTTTGTTTCTTTAACTGTTGTATTCTCTGGTTCAAGTACTTCAAAAGATTTAGAAGAAGAAGTACTTTGTTGGTTTGTTGCCAAAACAGGTTTAACTGTTACATTTTTTTTCAAGAAGTGTAACATCAACACGGTTACAGCAACTCCTACAATAACAGCTACAAAGAACATAACCACATTATCAACTGCACCTAATACAGCCACGATTGGGCCACCATGCGCAACGTGATCTGTTACTTGACCTAATGTAGCAACAACTGCTCCGGACATTGAACCAACTACAATACTTGGAATCACTCGCAATGGATCAGATGTTGCAAAAGGAATAGCACCTTCAGTGATTCCAAAGAATCCCATTATAAATGAAGCTTTTCCTGCTTCTTGTTCTGGTTTTGTAAATTTGTTTTTTAATACAAAAGAGGCTGTTCCTAATGCAATGGGTGGAATACAAATGGCTACAGCAATCGGCCCCATAATAGAGTAATTTCCTTCTGCAATCATTCCCGCTCCGAACAAGAATGCGACCTTATTGAAAGGACCACCCATATCAATAGAAATCATGGCACCTAATATTAACGCTAAAATAATTTCACTCGATCCTTGCATACTAGCTAACCAAGCAGATAACGCTGAAAATAGGCTGGCAACTGGGTATCCGATAACATTAATAAATAAGAAACCGACAATTACGGAAGATAAGATTGGAATAATAATAATCGGCATAATAGATTGTAATGATTTTGGTACTTTTATTTTTTTAATCCCTAATGCAATAAATCCAGCTAAGAAACCGGCTAAAATTCCGCCTAAAAATCCAGCACTTGCTTCACTACCATACAAGCTACCATCTGCAGCAATCATCCCACCAATAAATCCGGGAACTAGTCCTGGACGATCAGCAATACTTTCCGCAATAAATGCTGACAAGATAGGAACCATTAAACCCATCGCAATGCCACCAATAGTATTTAGCGTTGCCCAAATTGTGCCTTCTGGTATTTGGAATCCAGAAGATGTCGCTTCACCGCCAAGTGATAATGCAACAGCAATAAGTAATCCGCCCGTAACAATAAAGGGTACCATATAAGAAACACCGTTCATTAAACTTTTATATATTTTTTTACCTATACTATCTGTTTCTTTACTTGAAGAGTCAGATTGTTCATCAGATGCTTCAGCCTGATAGATAGGTGCATCTCCTGCTTGTATCTTCTGTATTAACCCTTCTGGATTTTTGATTCCTTGTTGAACGCCAACTTGAATCATCATTTTCCCACCAAAGCGAGACTTATCAACAGCTGTATCTGCTGCAATAATAACGCCATCTGCTTCTTTGATTTCCTCAGCTGTTAATTCATTTTCAATTCCAATAGAACCGTGAGTTTCTACCTTCACTTGAATGCCTAACTTTTTACCAGCTTTCTCCAAGCTTTCTGCAGCCATATAAGTATGTGCAATACCAACTGGACAAGATGTAATAGCTACTATCTTCTTTTCTGTCATTTTATTAGCTCCTCTGCTTCTTTATATCTCTATCATACCTCCTTTTATTTCTTTCATTAAGAGCAACTTCTTTCTGTACTTGTGGCAAAAAAAGATTAATGCATGAAGTGGGAAGTGTTCTATTCTTTTCCTGCTTATTTTAGAGACCAAAAAAGTAGTCTAGACGTCTTACTTGTCCAGGCTACTTAATTTCTTATTCTTTCTTTATTTTAAACATGTAACGGTCTTTATTATTTTTATCTTTCTCTTAATGAACGAGCCAGATCACGTTTTTGATCTTTACGTTTTAAATCTTCTCGTTTATCGTAATTTTTCTTCCCTTTTGCTACACCGATTAAAACTTTAGCATATCCGTCTTTAATATAGACTTTTAACGGAACAAGTGTATGTCCACTGCCCTTCATTTCGTTTTCTAAACGAAGGATTTGTTTTTTATGCATCAGTAATTTTCTCGTGCGTAAAGGGTCATGATTAAATTGATTGCCTTGTTCATAAGGACTGATATGAACGTTATGCAAAAATATTTCTCCGTTACGAACACGTGCAAATCCATCTTTTAAATTAATTCTAGCTGCTCTAATAGACTTTATTTCTGTTCCTTTAAGAACAATACCTGCTTCGACTGTATCTAAAATAGTATAATCAAACCGTGCTTTTCTATTTTGAGCGAGCAGTTTCCCTTCTCCTTTGGGCATTTTTTTGCCTCCCTACTTGCTTAACTGCGTTTCTTTTTAGGTTTCCCTTTTTTTGCAACATCCTTATAAAAAGGTTTGTTTTTCTTTTTATCTTTAGAGTGAGTCACTTTATTGTCTTTATCTTGATAACTGCCTTTTTTATGAGAAGAACCTTTTGATTGTGTATTCCTGTCTGGCATACGGTTTCCTGTTTTCTTTTTATCTCCACTTTTTTTCAATTGAGAAAAAGAATCCGCTTTTGGCGCATCAGGATCTGGTATTAATTCAAAATCAATTTCGCGTGTTTCAGGATTGGCTTTAGTTACTCTAATCTTAACTTTTTGACCAATACGATAAACAACTCCTGTGCGTTCTCCAACTAACATTAGTTGTTCTTCGACATAATTATAGTAATCATCTTTCATATTAGAAATATGAACAAGACCTTCAACAGTATTTGGCAATTCAATGAATAAACCAAATCTCAATACCGAACCAATAATTCCATGGAATGTTTCGCCAACTTTGTCCACCATATATTCTGTTTTCTTCAATGCATCTGTTTCTCTCTCAGCATCTACTGCACGGCGCTCCATTTTAGAACTTTGAATAGCTATTTCTGGAAGGACACCTTCCCACTTAGCTTTTTGATCTGCACCTGTTCCATTTTGACTATATGAACGAATCAAACGGTGTAAAATCAAGTCGGGGTAACGTCTAATAGGTGACGTAAAGTGTGAATAATAGTCAGCCGCTAACCCATAATGTCCTAAAGGCTCAACATCATATTTTGCTTGCTTCATACTACGCAATAACATTGTCGAGATGACGGTTTCTTCTGGTTTTCCAGCTACACTTCTCAACACTTTTTGTAAACTTTTTGGCGAGACATTTTCGCTTAATCCTTTTACTGAGATGCCAAAAGCTGTCACAAATTCCATAAATCTTTGCATGCGATCACTATCAGGTTGTTCGTGAACCCGATAAATCATAGGTACTTTCATACGCGTAAAGTGTTCTGACACGGTTTCGTTGGCTGCAAGCATGAATGATTCTATGATGCGCTCACCAATGCCTCTTTCGCGTAAAACAATCTCTAATGGATGTCCTTGGGAATCGACAATAATTTTCGCTTCTGGAGACTCAAAATCAATAGCTCCACGTACTTTTCTATTGCCTTCTAAGATTTTGTGCAAGTCAGCCATATTTTCAAACATCGGCACTAAATCAGCATTTTCTTTACGAACGGCATCATCTGTATCCATAATGATTTGATTTACTTGTGTATAGCTCATTCGACGATAAGAGCGAATGACACTTTGGAAGATTTCATGATTAACAACTTTACCAGTTAAATCAATTTCCATCTCACAACTCATCGCTAACCGATCTTCATTTGGATTTAAAGAACAAATACCATTTGACAAACGATGTGGCAACATCGGGATCACACGATCGGTTAAGTAAACACTCGTTGCTCGGTCATAAGCTTCTGCATCCAATGGACTATCTTCTGTTACATAATAAGAAACGTCCGCGATATGAACACCTAATTTGAAGTTTCCGTTTTCTAACTTCTTAACGGTTACGGCATCATCTAAGTCTTTAGCATCTTCTCCATCAATTGTTACGACGATTTCATCACGTAAATCTCGACGGTTAGCCCTATCTTTTTCAGTCACTTTATCTGGTACTTCATTGGCTTGAACCATAACTTCATCTGGGAACTCAATTTGAATGCCATGTTTATAGACAATTGTTAAAATATCAATGCCTGGATCGTTTTTATGTCCAATAATTGATTTAACAATTCCTTGCATACTTCTAGGAAACTCGCCATCTGGATACAACGTTATTTCTACTAAAACAACGGCTCCATCAACTGGTTTAATCCCTTTTTCTTCAATAAACACTCTGAAATCAGTCAGTTTTTTATCTTTTGGTTCGATATACCCATATAAGCCTGTTTCATCAATACCTTCTTGGGTATAAGCAAAAAATTCACCAACTAATTGAGTAAACTTACGTTCTATAATCGCTTTAACTCGACCTTCAGCGCCTTTATCAAACCAAGGTTCTGCTGGACGAAGAATATCAATGGCAACAATATCTCCATCTAATGCAAAGTTCGTTTGATTGATAGGAATATAAATATCATTTTCCTCATCTTCAATCGATACAAAACCAAATCCACGATCGCTTGCTCGGAAAATACCTGATAAAATACCCTCTTTCTCGGCAAGTTTAAATTCACCTTTTTTATTTAGAAAAACGGTGCCTTCTCGTTCCATTTCAGCCAATGTTGAAACAAGTATTTTAAAGTCCGCTGAACTAGTCAGTTTCATTCCTTCACTTAATTGTTTTACTTTAAAAGCCATTTGATCTTGTTCTTTCATGTATATCAAAATAGCCTCTTTTATTGTTTGATTATTTTTCATTCATTTTACTCTCCATTCCAATTTAAATCAGATAGGAAATCTAGTACATCCTTTTCTAACTCTCTTCTGTCTACGCCTACTGTAATAACATGTGTACTATTTTCATACCAATTAAAGTCTACTTTCGCGGATGTTAATTCTTCTTTAAATTTTACCGCTATTTGCGGATTAATTAATTCGTCTTTCCCAGACTGAGCAATAAATACAGGTTTCGTTATCTCTTTATAAGCTGGTTGCATTTCAGAAACCATTTCAGCGATAGCTGCTAATTGATGATTTAGTTTTTCTTCAACTAGTACCATACGAGATTCGATGCTTTCATTTGTTTGTCCAGCTAATTTTTTAACGTGTCTAACATAGCGTAAAAAAGAAGGTTTCAAATTGCTTTCCTCATCATTTATCGTTGGCGAACTAAATGTGCCACTTGCTAAAATGGGCTCTGTGATCATTATATTGGTTGCTATTACACCACCTAATGACAAACCAAAGACGGCTACTTGTTGGTATCCTTTTTCAGCCAAAAACTGTAAAGCTTTTTTTGCATCTTGTATCCAGTCCACAGGAGTCGCTGCCAAGATGTCTTCTGGATCAAATGTGCCATGTCCTTTAAACATCGGAGCGTACACCGTATAGTTTTCTTTCTCCAAAGCGCGTCCCATCATTCTAACATCATTTGGGCTTCCTGTGTATGCATGCATCAATAAAACTGCTTTTGGCCCATTTTCAAAAAAAAATGGTTGGGGCAGTATTTGTTTAACCATTGTGAAATCTCCTCCTGTGACAATTCCTATTACTTTCTATTTTACTTTATATTTCACTATATTCATACCCATACACTGTCAAAACATCTATTTACTCTATCCTTCTGTTTTTTATTGTTCGTTTTTTAGTCTAAAAAAAAACGAACACAACAAAACCATATGAATGGTTTTTATCGCGCTAGTTTTTTTCTTCCTCATTTAACACTCGTTTTATTTATTTAATCCCTCATGAATCTTTGTTAGATTCCATTCCATCATATCATAATAACTATCTCCGTTTTCTCCTTCTTTCGCAATTGAGTCAGTAAAAATGGTTTCGTATATAGGAATGCCTGTTTCTTTTGATACACTTTGCATACTTCTTTTATCAACACTTGTTTCTACAAATAAAGAAGGTACGTTGCTCTCTCTTATTGTATCAATGATTGTACTCATTTGTTCTGGCGTACCTTGACTTTCTGTGTTGATTTCCCAGATATAATCTCCTGTTACGCCATAAGCAGCAGAGAAATATTTAAAGGCTCCTTCACTAGTAACAAGTACTCTTTGATTTTCTGGTATATCTTCAAATTCTTTTTTTGCTTTAGTATCTAATGCTGTTAATTTTTCAATATACGCATCTGCATTTTTTTCATAATCCGCTTTATTATCTGGATCTTTTTCTACTAAGACCTTTGTAATGTTCTCAACATACTTAATCCCATTACTAATATCTAACCATGCATGTGGATCTTGTTCTGTTTCTTGTCCTTTTGAAGTTAGAAACATCGGCTTAACACCTTCACTTGTAGAAAAATAATCTTTTCCTTCTTCTTTTTTAGCCGTTTCCATCAATTTGACAAACCAACCATTTCCGCCGGTTTCAAGGTTTAACCCATTATAAAACACCACATCTGCATCTGTTGATTTTTCAATATCTTCTGGTAAGACTTCATAATGATGAGGGTCTGTACCTACTGGAACTATACTGTGTAGTTCAACATTTTCACCTGCTACGTTTTTAATCATATCTGCTAAGATTGAGTTTGTTGAAACAACTTGTAATTTATCACTTTTTGCTGAATCGTTGTTTCCACAAGCGGATGCAAAAACGGTTAATACTAATAACGCTGTGATCAATTTTATTTTTTTCATTTCATTGCCTTCCTTCTCTTAATTAGTAAATTTTGTTTTGGTGAAAACAAAAATGCTAACAAGAAGAATACTGTCGTTGTTAATACAATTGCAGCTCCAGAAGCCAAGTTATATGAATAACTCAAGAACAAACCGACAACCGAACTAATTACTCCAATCGTAGAAGCTATGAGAATCATAACGGATAGTCTATTTGATAACAAATAGGCTGTTGCTGCAGGTGTAATTAACATGGCGACAACCAAGATTGTTCCAACTGTTTGTAAAGCTGAAACAGCTACTAATGTAAGTAAAAACATGAGTGCATAGTGGATCACTTGTGTTTTCAAGCCATACGCTTGCGACATGACTGGATCAAATGAACTAACAAGAAGTTCTTTATAAAATACAACAACGAACAAAATAACGATAATTGCGATAATGACAGTAATAACCATATCACTTTGTGTGACAGCTAGTACGTTCCCAAATAGGATATGGTACAAGTCAGTTGAACTTTTAGCAAAAGAAATTAAAATAATTCCGCCTGCAAAAAAAGAACTAAAGACAATCCCAATGGCTGTATCACTTTTTAGTTTACTATGTTGAGTAACTAGCCCAATCATCATTGCTGCAAATATGCCAAACACAGTAGCACCAATAAAATAGTTTACTCCTACAATATAAGAAACGGCTACCCCTGGAAGAACAGCATGTGATATCGCATCTCCCATTAATGACATTCCTCTTAAAATAATAAAACAGCCAATAACTCCTGACACAATTCCAATAACGATTGATGTAAATAAAGCATTTTGTAAAAATTGATATTTTGTTAAACCTTCTATAAAGTTAGCAATCATTAGTCATTAACCCCCTTGATCATTAAATCTCCCATAGAATCACCATAAGCTGCTTTAATGTTTGCAGTTGTAAATGACTTAGAAATAGGGCCATAACTAATCAATTCTTGATTTAGTATAATTAAATCATCAAAATAAGTTGTTACTTTGCTTAAATCATGATGGACAACGACAATCGTTTTGCCTTCGTCTCTTAATTTTTTTAACAAGTCAATAATCACTTTTTCACTATTCATATCAATACCAACAAATGGTTCATCTAAAAAGATGATATCTGCTTCTTGTGCTAAAGCACGAGCAATAAAGACACGTTGCAATTGTCCACCAGAAAGCTCTCCTATTTGACGATCTTTGAATTCTTCCATCTTAACTTGCTTAAGACTTTCTATTACTTTTTGTTTTTCTTTTTCTTTCGGACGATGAAAAAGTCCCAGCTTAGGAAAAGTTCCCAACAAAACCGTTTCTTTTACTTTTATTGGAAAAGTTAAGTCAATGGTATTTCTTTGTTCAACATAAGCAATATTTTTTCTTATATTGTTCAAAGGTTTGTTATCAACTGTTGTCACACCGGAATCTTTTTTTACTAGATCCATCATGCCTTTAATTAGAGTTGATTTTCCTGCTCCGTTTGGTCCGATAATTCCAGTGATTGCTTTTTCTCTAATCGTGAGAGACACATTGGAAATAGCTGGTTTATCTTGGTAAGTAACTGTTAAGTTTTTTAAATGAATCATGTTGCAGTTTCCTCTCTTTCTCTTTTCAATTAATTATTTACAAGTTTATTTTTTAAGGCGTACCTAAATACTATTTAAAGTATAACTAAATGAATGGTTTTTAGCAACCAATTTTGTTTAAATAATCGAATATTTCTACTATTATCAGTAATATTATTTAAAATTATATTTGTAAGCGAATACTTTTTTATTGAAAAAGATTTAATCGCAGGAATTTATTGAAAAAAATTTTTTGAGATATATAACAAAAAAAAGTCCTGAAAAAAGATTTTTATCATCTGATTTCAGAACTTTTTAATTCAATTTAAGTTTTCAATAAAAAAAGTTACCCATAATTTAATAGGTAACCTCACACATTTGTTTAGTTAGTTGACAAATAGGCTAATACTAGCGCTATTACAAAAAAGGCAGTTCCTAAAACAACCGTTGTCCGCTGCAAAACAGCTTCAAAACCGCGTGCTTTTTGTTTACCAAATAATTGTTCTGCTCCGCCAGTAAATGCACTAGCTGCATTGTTTGTTTTAGTTGGTTGCATTACAACCACAATGATAAGTAAAACTGATACAATAAGTTCAGCAATTAAAAATGTATCGTACACGTTTAATGCCCTCCTGTCTAACGTTTCTCTTAAAACTAACTTTACCATAATGAATGATAAATTACCAGAAGAGTTTAGCTTATTTCCTATCTACAAACGAATCAGTTGCTTTCTAAATCATGAATAAATAATCCACTTAAAAGCTTTGGCTCAAACCAAGTTGATTTAGGTGGCATAACTTCTCCACTATCCGCTACATTTAATAAATCTTCCATCGTTGTCGGATACATCGCAAAAGCGACATTAAATTCTCCGCTGTCTACCTTCTCAACCAGTTCTTGCATACCGCGAATACCACCGATAAAATCAATACAGTTATCTGTACGAATATCTTTGATATCGAAAATAGGTGTTAAAATTTGGTCTTGCAGAATAGATACATCTAATCCTTTGACAGGATCGTCAGACTGTACGTTTGGTCTAGCTTTTAATTCATACCATTCTTTATCCAAGTACATTCCCATTGTTTTAGGCTCTGTAGGTTGGAATGGAATTGCTCCTTTCTTCGTTACCTCAAAAGCTTCTGTTAATTTTTCAAAATAATCAAATGCAATTGGAACATTGACTACACGATTATAATCCATGATAGCTAACTGTTCTTCAGGAAATAAGACCGATAAAAAGAAATTAAATTCTGTTTCAGGAGCTGCATCAGGAAATTGTTTGCGTCGTTTTAACGCTACTTTTACCGCTGACTCTGTCCGATGATGCCCATCTGCAATGTATAAAGCGTCAACTTCTTTTAAAAAAAGATGAGTTAGTTCCTCAATGATGCTTTTATTTTCTATTGTCCATATGCGATGTGTTACGTCATGAAATCCAGTGAAATCATAGATAGGAATATTATTCCCGATCCAATTTTGAATAAGAGTATTTACAGATATATTATCGCGGTAGGTTAAAAAGATGGGGCTTGTATTCGCATCCGTTGCATCAATATGATTGATGCGATCTAGCTCTTTTTCAGCACGCGTGAATTCATGTTTTTTTATTCTTTCGTTTAAGTAATCTTCTACAGAAGTACAAACGACTAAACCTGTTTGTACACGTTTATTCATAATTAGTTGATAAACATAGAACTGTTCTGTTTGATCTTTTATCAACCAATGGTTTTCAATAAATTTCTTTAAATTACTCGCAGCTTTTTGATAGACGACTTTTTCATATGGATGCTGTTCTTTCGCCAAATCTATTTCAGATTTATCAATATGCAAAAAAGACTTGGTGTTTTGTTCTCCTATTTCTCTAGCTTCTATTGTACTTAATACATCATAAGGAAGTGAAGCTACTTCTTTTGCAAGAGTATTGTTGGGACGAATCGCTTTAAATGGTTTTATTTGTACCATACAGAACTTCCTTTACTTTTTATTTTTGTTTCTGATTGAACGAACGGTAAGGACACCCTCAACATTTTTAATCTCTTGGATGATTTTTTCTAATGGCTCTTGCACTAAGTCTTCGATATCGATTAACGTGTAGGCATATGCTCCACGCCCACGGTTAATAATGTTGATGATATTAATGTTATTCTCCGCTAAACGAATAGACATCTGACCAATCATATTGGTTATGTTGTGATTCACAATAGCCAATCGAAGTGGTGAATTAAAAGCTAAATCTACTGTAGGAAAGTTAACAGAGTTGCTGATGTTTCCTGTTTCCAAAAAGTATGTTAATGTTTTAGCAGCCATTTTAGCACAATTTATTTCTGCTTCTGCTGTTGATGCTCCAAGATGAGGCAATACCACAACACCTTCTTTATTCATTAGCTTGTCATCAGCAAAGTCTGTAAAATGCTTACTTATTTTCCCAGTTTTTAAAGCCTGCAATACTGCCTCATTATCTACCAATTCGCCTCTAGAGAAATTCAATAAAACACTACCCTGTTTTATTTTGTCTAGTTGTGTTGCATCGAACAATTTTTCAGTTTCTTTCAGCAATGGAACATGAACAGTAATATAATCGGATGTTTCTAAAACTTCTTCAACCGAATGGGCGCGCTTGACTCTTCTTGATATCGTCCAAGCTGTTTCCACAGACACATAGGGATCATAACCCATTACATCCATTCCTAAACGATAAGCATCATTTGCAACCATCGCTCCAATAGAACCTAAGCCGATGACACCTAATTGTTTTCCAACGATCTCCGTTCCAACAAAACGCTTTTTCTCAGCTTCTACTTGTTGACTTATATTTGGACCTTCTAGCGTACTCGCCCAGTTAACCCCTTCAATGATTGGTCGAGAAGCTAAGATTAGGCTGGCTAGTACAAGCTCTTTAACCGCATTAGCATTAGCGCCTGGAGTGTTAAAAACGACTACACCTTGCTCAGAACAAGCTTCTACAGGAATATTATTCGTACCTACTCCAGCTCTTGCGATAGCTTTTAATTTTTTTGGGAAAATCATTTTTTGTAAGTTTTCACTTCTCAATAGAATAGCATCTGGTTCTTCTGCTTGGTTTAGACGGTACTTCTCAGGTCCAAATTTATTGATTCCTTCAACTGCAATGGCATTATACGTTTTTATATCTAACATATTGTCACCCTCTCTTTATTTTTTCTTCAAACGTTTTCATAAATAAGATGAGCGCATGAACACCTTCCAAAGGAAAAGCGTTATACAAACTCGCACGCATCCCGCCAACAGAACGATGCCCTTTTAAGTTTACGAAACCTTCCGCTTCAGCTTCTTTGATAAATTGCTTATCCAGTTCATCACTGTCTGTCACAAATGGAATAGTTGTCAAAGAGCGAGAGGATGGTTCTACTGGTGAACGGTAAAGAGATGAATTATCGATTGCTTTGTAGAGTAATCCCGCTTTTTTTCGGTTTATTTTTTCTATCGCTGCAACTCCACCTAAATCTTTTAGCCATTCTAGTACCAATTTTGCCGTATAAATACTAAAAGTTGGAGGAGTATTATAAAGGGAATGATTATCTGCTTGTATTTTATAATCTAGCATAGAAGATAATGGCTGGTTTAAACCAATTAAATCTTCACGGATAATGACAATTGTTAAACCTGAGGGTCCAATATTTTTTTGAGCACCTGCATAGATTAATCCAAAATCTGAGACATTGTAGTAACTGGACAATATATTAGAGGACATATCTGCTACTAATGGAACAGTGCCTGTGTCAGGCAGTTCAAAAAAAGTTGTTCCCTCTATCGTATTATTTGTCGTGATATGGATGTAATCAGCATCTTGAGCAACAAATGGTACTTCTGGTATACTATTAAAATTTTTATCTTCTGAACTAGCAATCACTTCGACTTTTAAATTAGGAATCTTTTTTGCTTCTGAGATGGCTTTTTTTGACCAACTACCAGAATTAATATACGCAACTTTATGTTTAGCCAAATTTAATGGAACCATGCTAAATTGAAGACTAGCACCACCTTGTAAAAAAAGAACGGTATAATTAGAAGGAATTCCCATTAATTCTCTTAATAGTGACTCTAAATCATCTATAATTTTTTGAAATAAAGATGATCTGTGACTCAATTCCATTACTGACATACCGCTTCCTTGATACGATAGCATTTCTTTCTGTACTTTTTTCAATACCGGTTCTGGTAAAATGGCTGGTCCAGCCGAAAAATTATATACTTTTCCCACTTGAAATCCCCTTATTTAGACGAGTTTTTTTGATTTTTTCAATCTAAGACATTTCATATAGTATAGCAATAATTCATTATTATGAAAGTAACATTTATATTTTTTATAAGAAAAAGCTTTCTCCCTATAAGGAAAAAGCTTTTTCTTCTTTTAACAGTTCATCTTTATTCCACTTTAATGCATATTGTTTCTTCTCAGTAAACTTTTCAACACAGCGATCTAGAGCATGTTCCCCTTCTTTAAAAGATCCATCACATGAGCTTTGCTGTCAGACGCAACTTTACGTATCTCAAGCTCAATGCCTTGTTCACTTAGATAGATAAAGTCCTCTATGTCTTGTGCATTTACAGCAACAGCATTCGTAATCATTCTTTTTCCAGCAGAAAAGCTCATTCCCCCAATGTTAACAGAATTGAATTTAACTCCACCTTCTATCACTCTTTTCACATCATGCGGGTTTGTAAATAATAACATCGCCTTAAAAACATCAAATTGTGAATCTTGATAGATAGCGATCATTTTATCTATTGTAATCACATTAGCTGTTCCACCTGGAGGTGCAGCATGCTTTAGCAATGTTTTTCTTAGTGTATCTTTTGCAACTTCATCACTTACAACTAGAATACGATTTATTTTTAGAGCTTTTGTCCAAACCGTTGCTACTTGACCATGAATCAAACGATCGTCAATTCGTACTAAACGAATATCCATTACCATAATCAATCATCCTTATCTTTAATCCCTTGTGTTATTAATCTTTAGTCTTTAGTGTATTTACTCTTCTGATTGCGTATCAAAAATTTTTAAGATATAACTTATTTCCGAATCCGGAATCATAAGATTTAATTTAGTCTTTATCAAAGTATTTGCGTTAATTACCGCATCAAAATAAGGATTATTTTCTTGGTCTTCTTCTTGTTCTGCAGAGAGAGCATCATTTAATAATACTCGTTCAAGCACACCTGCTATGTGCATAATTAATCCAATCTTTAAACTATTGCTGAAGGTTTGCTTCATCTCTGTTTCTATTATCTCACTGTATTCCCATAGAATAGTGATCAGTTTTTGAGGATTCAAAAAAGTAAAGTACATCCCTAAATATTCTTCACATAATTCTTTCGTATCAATAGATTCAATTAAATCCAATTCCGAACCTTGACTTTCCAATACAACTTGCTTAATTCGTTCTTTTCCAAAAGATTGAAACAATTCTTCAAGAGTCAGATGAGGAACTTGAATTGCAGGCTTACTCACACCAGCAGTTGCTAAGATTTGATAATCCTTTGCTATTTTTTTAACTGTTGATTCCATATCTAATAAAGAAATTGAAATGACTTCGATCTCTTCATCTATATAATCAGTCAATAACTCTTCTACACGTTTCTTAATAATAACAGCAGTTCCTTCTCCAGTTGAACAAATCGTAATAATAGCCTTTGGTCGATAGACGTTTTTATTCAATTCTTCCGTTTTAGAAGGATGTGGGTAATCCAAAAAATTACTGTAGCCTCTAAAGTTTTTTAATGAAT
>JAVWJE010000029.1:0-6728 GCA_036639135.1 Carnobacterium sp.
TAAACCATTTTAAACCAATTTCAACAAAATAAACTTGACCTTGAATGAGTATACTGTAGAACAATAACAGCAATCCGATTAAAAGATGAAAAGATAATGCAAAATAACTAATGATAAGAAGATTAATGGCTTCAGTAATTAAAAGAGAAGTGGTTAATTCTTTATTCAGTTTTTGTAGCCAAATAGTAATGATTTTTTCTAATAATTGATTCACTAATATAAAAAGATAAAGCCCAATAAATGGCAAGAAAGCTATGCTTGAAAGTTGTGCTGCATATATTGTTCCAATTAAAATATAAGTTAGGGGAGTAATAAAAACAAGGAAAAGTGGATGTAAAAAAATCCCTTTCATTTTTGTTAGTAAAGCTTGATTCATTATAAAACTCCTTTCGCTTAGTATATTGTTTCTATCTTACCAAAAATAAGAGGTAAGCACAGTATAATTAGTACTATTTTAAAATATTGTTTAGCTAACTACCAGGAAGTATGTTAATATATATAAGGTTTGCAAATGGATTCCCGAGAGGATCTGCTTTGTAAAAAGAGCGGAGAAGCCTTGTAACCGAAACTATCAAAGGGGGAACAAAGAATGACAGAAAGAAGACTATTTACATCAGAATCTGTATCAGAAGGACATCCAGATAAAATTGCTGATCAAATCAGTGACGCTATTTTAGATGATATTATTTCTAAAGATTCAGACGCACGAGTTGCCTGTGAAACAACCGTTACAACTGGTCTAGTCTTAGTTGTAGGAGAAATATCGACTTCAACTTATGTAGATATTCAAAAAGTAGTGCGCAAGACAATTAGAGGAATTGGGTATACGAGAGCTAAATTTGGTTTTGACGCAGATACGTGTGCGGTCATTGTCGCTATCGATGAACAATCAGCTGATATTGCTCAAGGAGTTAACGACTCAGTTGAGTACAAAGAAATGAATGATGATGCTCTTGATCAAATTGGCGCAGGAGACCAAGGATTAATGTTTGGTTTTGCAATTGATGAAACACCTGAGTTAATGCCGTTACCTATTTCATTAAGCCACCGTTTAGTTAAACGCTTGGCAGAATTGAGAAAGGACAAAACACTTAATTATTTAAGACCAGATGCTAAATCTCAAGTTACCGTTGAATACGATGAAAACGGACAAGTATTGCGCGTAGATACTGTTGTTATTAGTACGCAACATCACCCCGATACAACCATTGAAACACTCAAAAAAGATATTATGGAATTAGTCATTGAAGCCGTTATACCAACTGAGTTATTAGATGCAGAGACTAAATACTTCATTAATCCAACTGGACGATTTGTTATTGGAGGTCCTCAAGGAGATTCAGGTTTAACAGGTCGCAAAATTATTGTTGATACGTATGGTGGATATGCTCGTCATGGTGGAGGAGCTTTTTCTGGGAAAGATCCAACAAAAGTTGACCGTTCTGCTAGTTATGCTGCTCGTTATATTGCTAAAAATATCGTAGCTGCAAAGTTAGCTAATAAATGTGAAGTACAGTTAGCTTATGCAATCGGCGTAGCTCAACCAGTATCCATAGCCATTGATACATTTGGTACGGGTACAGTTCCAGAAAGTAAATTGATTGCAGCTGTAAGAGCTAATTTTGATTTACGTCCAGCTGGTATTATCAAAATGTTGGACCTTCAAAGACCGATTTACAAACAAACAGCAGCATATGGTCATTTTGGGAGAACAGATATTGATTTACCTTGGGAAAAAACAGACAAGATAGAAGAATTAAAAAAATTCTTAGCTTGATATTAACAGAACGTGTGCGATACCTTATTTTTTTAGGACATCGCACGCGTTCTGTATCTATTTTAAATTTAAAATAATAAGTGGTTTAAGCTTATAATGAATTGGAGAAAAAGATGGAAAGAAATAAGAAACAAACAAATGTAAAAATTATAACATTAGCCATTTTTGTGGCAACCTTTATGACAGCAGTAGAAGGAACAATCGTATCAACAGCGATGCCAACAATTATAGGGAGTCTTGAAGGAATAGCCATTATGAACTGGGTATTTTCTATTTATTTATTAACAAACGCTATTATGACCCCTATATATGGTAAATTATCAGATATGATTGGAAGAAAGCCAATATTAATCATCGGATTAATTATATTTGTTATTGGTTCATCTTTATGTGGACTCTCACAATCAATGACCCAACTTATATTTTTTAGAGCAATACAAGGAATAGGTGCTGGAGCTATCATGCCGGTGACGTCTACAATTATTGCGGATATTTATCCTCTAGAAAAACGAGCAAAAATCATGGGGTTCAATGGAGCAGCATGGGGAGTAGCGGGTATTTTTGGACCTTTACTAGGTGGGTTTATAGTAGATATTTTAAGTTGGCATTGGATTTTTTATATCAATGTTCCTATCGGTATCATAACGATTATTTTAGTTGCTCTATTTTTACACGAAGACTTCTCATACGAGCGTAAAGCAATTGATTACTTAGGTAGCTTATCTTTAACTGGTACATTACTGTTTTCACTTTATGGGATTCAAGTTATCGGAGATAAGGGAACCTTTGAAGTATCTACGTTAATCTGGTTCTTTTTTGCTATTTTAAGTTTTATTGCATTTATCTATGTAGAAAAACGAGCAGTGGATCCAATCTTGCCATTAAGTTTATTCAGCAATCGAACTTTTGTCATTCAAAATTTAGTTGCAGCATTAGTTAGTGGATTTTTGATAGGTGTAGATGTGTATATCCCAATGTGGATGCAAGGTTTAAAAGGATTAAAAGCAGCAATGGGAGGATTCGCTATTACGCCAATGTCATTTACTTGGGTATTGGGATCATTCATCGCAGGGCAATTAATGCTTAAACAACCGGTTAAAACAATTCTAACAAGTAGTCTGGTTATTACTAGTATCAGTGCCTTAATTATCATTCAGTTGCCACTTGCCACGCCATTTTACGTATTCTTATTAGTAACAGCAATAATTGGTTTGGGAATGGGATTAGCAATCACGACAACAACTGTAACCATACAAAATATTGTACCAAAAAATCAAATTGGTGTGGCTACGTCGGTTAATACGTTATTCCGAATTCTAGGCCAAACAATTATGATTTCTATTTACGGTATTATTCTTAATAAAAGAATGGCAGAACAATTAATTATTCACCAATCAAAAGGTGTAGAGAGCAAAATGATGAATGAACTAATCAATCCATTGACGGCTATCAATTTAGATCCTACTTTATTACCCATCCTAAGAGATATACTATATGTGGGTATTCATGATGTGTTCTTCTATGGTTTTATTACCGTTCTTTTGGCATTAATTATCAATCAGTTCGATAAAAAAGTGAGAATATACTAAGCAAAAAAATCACGTACAGTTAGGATTAAAACCTAGCTGCACGTGATTTTTTATTTCTTTTCAACAACAATTAAAAAAGGGGGAGAATTTTTCTGATTAATGAAACCATAATACAAAACAGTATATAAATCTTGTGGCAAGCATTTAGTAAAGTCTAAAACAGTATTTCTTTCTGATTCTCCACCAGGATGTCCAGAATAAACCGTTAGTAACAGTAAACCACCTTTTCTTAAACGAGGTAAAATGTTTTCTACTGCTCGAATAGTCGTATCACCTTCAGTGATGATGTTTTTATCACCTTTGGGTAGATAACCTAGATTGAAAACTGCTGCAGCGATTTCTATATTTTTTGGTAGATATAGATTTAGATTCTCATGACCGTCATTGTAAAGAGAAACTTGTTCTAAAAGACTCGTTAATAATAACTTCTCTTTAGTTGTCTCGATGGCTTGAGATTGAATATCAAAACCAAATACATGACCTGTTTTGCCAACTAGTTTAGCTAAAAAAACGGTATCTCCACCATTTCCAACTGTAGCATCAATTACTTTGTCTCCATTTATAACCGTGTTTTTTAAAAGTGTATGGCTATAACGCAATGCATTTTCAATCATAGATTAAGTCTCCTTATACATTATTAAAATGAATCTTGTCTTATCAGTTTTGGGAATAAACCAATCATTAGTGTCAACCATGAAGCCCCTAATAAATAACCACCAATAACATCTGAGGGGAAGTGGACCCCAACGTAAATTCTGCTTAAACCGATTAATAAGATAAAAAGAATAGTAACCAATAGAACAACTAAAGAAGGTGTACTCTTTTTGTAGAGATGAAAGGTTAAGAAAGCTAACCCACCGTAACAAATTAATGAGCCCATCGAATGCCCACTTGGAAAACTAAATCCACCTTGTATGACTAGATGTTCAATGGTAGGTCGTTCTCTGTGGAAAATAATTTTTACGAGTAAATTCAAAATGGCAGCACCTAAAATTGATTGTGAAATATACCAAATAGCTAACCGCTTGTTTTTTGTTTTCCAAACAAGAAAAAAACTAAACAGTAAAACGACAATAGACATGGTAAAAACATCACCCAAATTTGTAATAAAAACAAAAAAAGAAGTTTTATTTTCAGTAGCGCTTGCCACGATGGGATTAGCAATAAAATCGTCAAACCAATTTATCCAATCAGCGTTTAATTGGACTCCAAAAGCTATGATACAAAAAAGAATGAAACATAAAAGGCTAATAAGAAAAGCAGGTTTGTAATAAGTAGGTTTTGAATGCATTTTTTCACACTTTCTAATAGTTATTTTTTAAAATTAAAAATCATGAATAATGATTTATTTTACCATATAAATTTAGCTGATACAATTTATCATGATTGGAAAATAAAATTAGAATCATAACAAATGTATTCATGTATAGACTTTATTGTACTTCTGTATTACTTTTTATATCACCAGTTAAACTAGATAAAGAGAGAAAAGTTACTAGAAATACTCATAGAAGATATAGGAAAAGAGTATACTATCAAATCTAACAAATAAAAAGGATAAAAATCATAAGTTATTATTACGATTATGTAACGTTAATGTTACGTATATTAAATGAGTTGTCACAAATAAAGTTCGTCTATCAAATGAACATATTGAGCGTTATAATAACATAAGTACAAATGAATATATAGTCACAAATTAAAAGTGCTCTTATTTACTACATAACTCATCTTAAAAGGAGGTAAAGGATTGGAAAAAACGAGAAAAGAAAGAATAAAAGCTGTTAGTAATAAAAGAACGACTGAACAATTCAATCAAACTCATCTAGTTTATAAAAGAGGAACAGCTGTTTTAAGTACGACTTTATTAGTTGGCTTATTGGCATTCCCTTCTTTTTCAGTATCAGCTACTGCTAATGATTTAGCAAATTCTAGTAATGCAAAATTAGAATCCGCAAAAGAAGTTGTAGAAGAGACAACTAATGAAGTAGAAGAAGTTGCGACAGAAGAACAAGAAGTACAAGTTCTTTCGGGAGATGCATTAATCGAAAAAGAACAAAAGATAAGTGACTTAAAACTTTTATTAAGCGAAACGCAAATCGAAGAATTAAACTTTGAAGAGTTAACGATTGATGAAATTGAAGAATTACTCATAGAAGCCTTAGATGTTGCTAATAAAGGAAGTATTGAATCTGATGATTCATCAAAAGTGAATGATCCTCCTTCAACTATAACAGTTGAAAAAGAATCATTGGATATTATCGCTGAAGATACTCTAGCAGCTGAAAAAGCAGCGACAGAACAAGCCGTAGCCGAACAAACCGCAACAGAAAAAGCTACAGCTGAACAAGTAACAGCCGAACAAGCCGCAACAGAAAAAGCTACAGCTGAACAAGTAACAGCCGAACAAGCGGCAACAGAAAAAGCAGCAGCTGATAAATTAGCAGCAGAAAAAGCTGCAACAGCAAAAGCAGCAGCTGATAAATTAGCAGCAGAAAAAGCCGCAACAGCAAAAGCAGCAGCTGATAAATTAGCAGCAGAAAAAGCTGCAACAGCAAAAGCAGCAGCTGATAAATTAGCAGCAGAAAAAGCCGCAATAGCAGAGCAAGCAAAAATATATATCGTGAAATCAGGAGATACGCTAAATAAAATCTCAAAGGCACATGGAATATCTGTTGCAGAATTAAAAAGTTGGAATAAACTTTCCTCAGATTTGATTCATCCAGGTGATGCTTTAGCCGTAAATAAATCAGGATCTGAAGTTGTAAAAACTTCTAATGAAGCCATAAATTCTAATAAAGGCATTGAGAAAATGTCTAATGCTGAATTTATAAATTTTATTGGAGCATATGCTGCAGAAGTGGCACCTAAAAATAATCTTTATGCTTCTGTAATGATTGCTCAAGCAGCACTAGAAAGCGGCTTTGGGGGTAGTAAGTTATCCTCTTCACCAAATCATAATCTTTTTGGTATTAAAGGAAGTTACCAAGGGCAAACAGTTACTATGTATACATCTGAATATAGTAGTAAAGGTGGTTGGATTTATATTCCACAAAACTTTAAAAAGTATCCATCTCATGCAGAATCACTACAAGATAATGCGAACTTACTAAAAAATGGAACTAATTGGGACAGTGGTTTTTATTCAGGTGCATGGGCAAGTAATACAAAATCTTTTTCTGAAGCTACAGCCTGGTTACAAGGCCGGTATGCAACAGATCCAAGTTACGCTTCTAAGTTAAATAGATTAATTAATGACTACAATCTAACTAGGTTTGATAAGGGGTATACCGGCGGAAATACATCAACACCGGCGCCGGCACCAGAAGTCACTAAGCCAGATTCAAATACGACAGTAACGT
>JAVWJE010000029.1:6828-20990 GCA_036639135.1 Carnobacterium sp.
TGGAACAACTTGAAGTCAGATGTTATCTATGTAGGTCAAAAATTAACAATTAAAGGAACTGTAACGACACCGGCGCCGGCACCAGAAGTCACTAAGCCAGATTCAAATACGACAGTAACGTCAAGTTACCAAGTGAAAAATGGCGACTCGTTATGGGGTATTGCAACAAGCAACCATGTATCTGTAGCTAATTTAAAATCTTGGAACAACTTGAAGTCAGATGTTATCTATGTAGGTCAAAAATTAACAATTAAAGAATCAACTCCAACTATATCAGGAAACACGACTACAGGAACTACTGTAACAACAAAACCAACTGCAACATCTGATTACCAAGTTAAAAGTGGTGACACATTGTGGGGAATTGCAAATGCACACAATGTGTCTATAGTAAATTTAAAAATATTAAATAACTTGAAAGCAGATGCGATAATAATTGGTCAAAAACTAATTGTTCAATCTGATCCGAAAAATGTACCTGTAAAAGAAAACACAGCAAAATCATATAAGGTTTCCTCTGGAGATTCTTTGTGGGCGATTGCCAATAAGCTAAACACTTCAGTAGTGAAATTGAAAGAATGGAATTACCTTAAAACAGATATCATTTTTGTTGGTCAATCTCTAATCGTTAAATAGACCTATAAGAGTTATTTGTTAGAAAGAAGACTAAGCATAGAGAAATCTAATGTTTAGTCTTCTTTTTGTATTTTGGTATAGTTAGAAAAAAATAATTGGTATACCTGGTTATTTCTCTAATATTTCGTCACATTTTGTTCATAATGAAATGGATACCAATCCCTTAGGGTCAGTTCTTAAATAATAAAATTTATTTCCTTTAAAAAATCATTTGACAAGCGTTTTCATAATTGGTATGATTTTGAATGTGTTAAGATACTAAATGATGCTTGTTTTCTGTTCAGCTAGATTTAATCCATTGAACAAACTGAATGGGTATCAAGTAAATTTTTTGAAAAAGGAAGATGCAAATGAAGTGATTTTATAAAAAGTGAATAATAACTTTTATTTTATTTCTTTAATTTTGTCATTATTTATTATTTATTTATTGTTTGTAAGAATATATTATAGGAGGAAAACAAAAATGAAATCATATTTTCAAAGAATGGGCCGTTCGTTAATGCTTCCGGTTGCGGTTTTACCCGTAGCTGCTATTTTAATGGGAATCGGTTATTGGATTGATCCATCAGGTTGGGGTGGCGAAAGTGTATACGCAGCTTTCTTAATTAAAGCTGGTTCTGCTGTAATTGATAACTTACCTGTATTATTCGCAGTAGGTTTATCATTAGGAATGTCAAAAGATAAAGATGGTGCAGCTGCACTTAGTGGTTTAGTAGCTTTCTTAGTTATTACTACGTTACTAAGCACAGATTCTGTGGCGATGTTACAAGGGATTGATGTTGAAGCTGTAAGTCCAGCTTTTGGTAAAATCAATAACGCGTTTATCGGTATCATTTCAGGTTTAGTTGCCGCTTCAATGTACAATCGTTTCCATAAAACTAAACTTCCTACAGCTTTAGCTTTCTTTAGTGGAAAACGTTTAGCGCCTATTATGACTTCTATAGCTATGATGGTAGTTTCTATGATTCTATTATTTGTGTGGCCAGTAGTTTTCTCAGGATTAGTAACTTTCGGTACATCAATTAGTAAATTAGGCGCTGTTGGTGCTGGTTTATATGGATTCTTTAACCGTTTATTGATTCCTACAGGATTACACCATGCATTGAACTCAGTTTTCTGGTTTGACGTTGCTGGTATTAATGACATCGGAAACTTCTGGGCTAACACAGGTACAAAAGGTGTAACTGGAATGTATCAAGCTGGTTTCTTCCCAATCATGATGTTTGGTTTACCAGGTGGTGCACTTGCAATGTATCACACAGCTAAAGACAATAAGAAAAAAGTTGTTGCATCATTAATGATCGCAGCTAGTTTCGCAGCATTCTTTACAGGTGTTACTGAGCCTCTAGAATTCTCATTTATGTTTGCTGCACCAGCTTTATACTTGGTTCACGCAGTATTAACAGGTATTTCATTATTTATCGCAGCTATGTTCCAATGGACAGCTGGGTTTGGTTTTAGTGCTGGTTTAGTCGACTTTATCTTAAGTTCTAGCTTACCATTAGCTAATAAGCCATTTTTCTTAATTCTTCAAGGTCTAGTATTCTTTGCAATTTACTACTTCGTATTCCGCTTCATTATCATTAAGTTTAACTTAGCAACTCCAGGTCGTGGAGACGATGAAGATGAAGAAATCGTTGAAGAAGATTCTTCAACTTCTAAAGCTTCAGCTTCTTCTATAAAAGATGCTAAGTTTAAACGTCAAGCAGAAATCATTTACGATGGTTTAGGCGGAGACGCTAATGTTACAGCTATTGATAACTGTACAACACGTCTAAGACTAGAAGTTAAAGATATGTCAGTTGTTGACGAAAAGAAAATCAAAACTGCAGGTATTGCTGGAATTAACAAAGTTTCAGACCATAACATTCAAGTTATTGTTGGAACTGAAGTACAATTCGTTGCTGATGAAATGATTAAACTAAAAAAATAATTAAATTAAAAAGACATCAGAGCGATTGCTCTGATGTCTTTTTACTTATCTGAATATCAATAAATAAAGGTGGAATTAGTACTATTTCAGAATCAATTAAAGTTTCTCAATTAATATAATTAACGAATCGTTTCGTTAATTATTTTTCTTCTTGCTCACCTGGCCTTTATTTGATAGAATAAGAGACATAGTTAAAGACTGAGAAAAGGAATAGTAGAAATACTTCTTTTAAAGAGAGTGCATGGTTGGTGGAAATGCACAAAGAAAACTTTCGAACTCGCCTTGGATGTTGCTTTACTGAAAATAACAGTAAGTAAAGTCGTAGCGCCTGCGTTAAAGGCATGAAGAGTCTACATGAAACAATGTGTAGAAAATTTAGGTGGTACCACGATTATTGACTTGTCAAATCGTCCTATGAGTAACAGAGCAATTATCTGGACTCATAGGACGATTTTTTAATTTTTTAAATAAAAAATGAAAGAGGGATAAAAGTTATGAGTTTCAATCATAAGACAATTGAGAAAAAATGGCAAAATTTTTGGAAAGAAAACAATACATTTAAGACGATAGAAGATACAAAGAAAGAAAAATTCTACGCTCTGGATATGTTCCCGTACCCATCTGGACAAGGATTACATGTCGGTCATCCTGAAGGGTATACAGCAACAGACATTCTGTCACGAATGAAACGCGCACAAGGTTATGATGTTTTGCATCCGATGGGTTGGGATGCTTTTGGTTTACCAGCTGAGCAATATGCGTTAGACACAGGAAATGATCCTGCAGAATTTACAGCAAAAAACATCGAAACTTTCCGACGTCAAATAAATTCGTTAGGTTTTAGTTATGATTGGGAGCGCGAGATCAATACAACGGATCCTGATTATTATAAATGGACACAATTTATTTTTATTAAATTATATGAAAAAGGATTAGCGTATGAAGCGGAAGTAGCTGTAAACTGGTGTCCAGAATTAGGAACCGTTTTAGCTAATGAAGAAGTCATTGATGGAAAAAGCGAACGTGGCGGTCACCCGGTTGTTCGTAAACCGATGAAACAATGGATGCTGAAAATCACTGCTTATGCAGAACGTCTATTAGAAGATTTAGAATTAGTTGAATGGCCAGAAAGTATTAAAGACATGCAACGCAACTGGATTGGTAAATCTGTTGGAGCTTCTGTTCAGTTTTCTATTCAAGAATCAGATCAACAATTCACTGTTTTTACAACGCGTCCAGATACTTTATTTGGAGCTACGTATTGTGTATTGGCTCCAGAACTTGATTTAGTCAAAATAATCACTACACCAGAACAAAAAGAAACGGTTGAAGCGTATCTTAAAAAAATTAGCTTGAAAAGCGATTTAGAACGAACTGATTTGAATAAAGATAAAACAGGTGTATTTACAGGTGCTTATGCGATTAATCCTGTAAATAATGAAGAAATGCCAATATGGATTGCTGATTATGTACTAGCGTCATACGGTACAGGTGCTATTATGGCTGTTCCAGCACATGATCAACGTGATTATGATTTTGCTAAAACATTTGACTTGCCGATTATACCAGTTCTTGAAGGTGGAAATGTCGAAAAAGAAGCATTTCTTGAAGATGGCTTACACATCAACTCCGATTTTTTAAATGGGTTAGATAAAGAAACTAGTATCATTAAGATGAATGACTGGTTAGAAGAAAATAAAGTAGGTAATCCGGAAACAACTTATCGTTTACGTGACTGGTTATTTGCTCGTCAACGTTATTGGGGAGAACCTATTCCTGTTATTCATTGGGAAGATGGAACGTCTAGTACCTTGCCTGAAGAGGAACTTCCTTTATTATTACCGAAAACTGAACATATAAAACCAAGTGGTACGGGTGAATCTCCATTAGCAAATATTAAAGAATGGGTCAATGTTGTAGATCCAGTTACCGGAATGAAAGGCCGTCGAGATACGAATACTATGCCACAATGGGCTGGTAGTTCATGGTACTTTTTACGTTACATTGATCCTAAAAATACTGAAATGATAGCAGATCCAAAGAAACTTAAAGAATGGTTACCAGTTGACATTTATATTGGTGGAGCAGAACACGCTGTTTTACACTTGTTGTATGCTCGCTTTTGGTATAAATTCTTATACGATATCGGAATTGTTCCGACAAAAGAACCGTTCCAAAAGTTATTTAACCAAGGGATGATTCTGGGAGAAAATAATGAGAAGATGTCTAAGTCAAAAGGGAACGTTGTAAATCCTGATGAAGTCGTAGAAAAGTTTGGTGCAGATACATTGCGTATGTACGAAATGTTTATGGGACCATTAGATGCTTCAATTGCTTGGGATGAAAACGGACTTGAAGGTAGTCGGAAATTCTTAGATCGAGTTTGGCGTTTAATGGTAGACGAAGAAGGTAAACTACGTGACCGAATTACGACTCTTAATGACGGATCATTAGATATTGTTTACCACCAAACAGTTAAAAAAGTAACGGAAGATTTTGAACAATTGAGATTCAATACAGCTATCTCACAATTAATGATTTTTGTGAATGAAGCTTACAAAGCAAAAGCTTTACCCGTTGATTATGTTAAAGGTTTTGTAAAATTATTGGCGCCAATTGCTCCTCACTTAGGGGAAGAATTATGGTCAATGCTTAATATTAATGATAGCCATGAAGGGATTACTTATGTGTCCTGGCCAACTTATGATGAATCATTCTTAGCACAAGATGAAATTGAAGTTGTTTTTCAATTGAATGGAAAGTTGAGAGCTAAAGCAAAAGCACCAAAAGAAATAAAGAAAGAAGAATTAGAAGAGTTAGCTATGAGCAATGAAAAAATGAAAGAAGCGTTAGTAGGTAAAACGATTCGAAAAGTGATTGTTGTTCCTGGAAGATTGGTTAATATCGTAGCAAACTAAAAATCTAATGATAAAGAACTAAGCAGGGGTGAAAGTAATCTCTCTGTTTAGTTCTTTTGTTATCTTCAGATATCTAAAGTCAACCTTAAGATTTTGTAAAATTGTATGAGTCCTTTAGTAAAGTGATTGCAACCAAATTCGTAAAGAAGTAGAATAGACATTAGTACATAAAAGGATGAGAGTAGGGTATATAGATGTCAATGGATAAGACAAAGGAAAAGGTGACAGTCAGTGAGAAAAGTTCAAGAGAAAAAATGGTCAGTGGATCAGCTTGGATGACCGGAGGCAGTATTTTATCCCGTCTATTGGGCGCTTTATACATTATTCCTTGGATGGCATGGATGGGGAATCAAGATGTAGCCAATTCTGCTAACGCACTTTATACAATCGGGTATACTCCGTATGCGTTATTCTTAAATATCGCCACAGCCGGTGTACCTTCAGCAATTGCAAAGCAAGTATCACACTATAATGCACTAGGCGAGTATAAAATTAGTCGAGATATTTATAAAAAAGGTTTACAAGTGATGGCAGTTACAGGAATTGCTGCAGCATTATTGATGTACATTATTGCACCGTTTATTGCTGCAAATAGTCCTACTGCCTCGTTAAGTGATGGGACACAGGTTATTCGCTCTTTAAGTTGGGCATTACTGATCATTCCTTGTATGAGTGTGACACGAGGTTTTATTCAAGGTCATCATACAATGGCTCCTTCGGCGATTTCGCAATTTATCGAACAATTGGCTCGCGTAATCTTTATGTTGGCTGCTGTTTACTTTATTCGTATCCTATCTAATGGAGAAATTGTTGATGCTGTAACAGCGTCGACATTTGGTGCATTTATCGGTGCATTATTTAGTATCCTTTATTTGTTTTATGTTATTCGTAAAAGAAAACCTGAGTTAGATTACAATTTAGCTCGTAGTAAAAATAACATTGAAATATCCACAAATGAAATTTTTAAATCGATTATTAAGACAGCTATTCCGTTTATTATTATTGGATCAGGCATTACATTATTCCAAATAATTGATCAGTTTACTTTCGCTCCTATTATGAAGAGCGTGTCAGAATTGACTGTTAAGCAAATAGAAAACAATTATGCTATTGCAGCAGGTAATGCAAACAAATTAATTATGATAGTTATCTCTTTAGCAGGGTCAATGGCTATAACTTCCGTGCCATTAATAGCTGATTTATTAGCAAAAAACAAAATGAAAGATGTTAGAATGCAATTAAGCGATAGCATTCAACTGTTTTTCTTTATTATGTTGCCTTCTGCAATAGGAATGGCAGTTGTTTCCAAACCTTTATACACGGTTTTTTATGGGTATAGTGCTTTAGGTACAGGTATTTTACAGTTATCATCTTTTATGAGTATTTTCCTTGGATTATTTGTTTTATTAGGCTCAACGCTCCAAGCAGCGGATCAGACAAAGTCAGCTTTATCTGCAATGGGAATTGGATTAATTGCAAAATTAATTTTTCAATATCCTTCTTTATGGCTTTTTGGCACATATGGAATGCTAGTATCTAACATCGTAGGATTCGGCGTAACCGTCTTTTTAATGTTGTTGGCGATGTATAAAATGACTAAACTAAATATTAACTTTTTGATGAAACGCGTTTTGTTAATGATACTCATAACTATTGGAATGACCCTACTAGTCTTTATTACTCAAAAAGGAATGTACGTATTTTTCGAACCGACAGATAGAATTGGCGCATTGATTAATATAATGGTTTCTTCTTCTATTGGAGGATTATTCTATTTCTATGCTGTGTTGAAAACAAGACTAGCCGATCGTTTATTAGGTAAGAGAGTGGCACGTTTAAGAAGCAAATTAAAAATTAAGTAAAATAAACGACTAACTAAGGCTAGCTGGCATATGGAAACATAGTCGGCTAGTTCTTTTAGTTTAAAGGAGAGAAGTAAAACTATGCGGTTGGATAAATTTTTAGCGCATACTGGTTATGGAACACGTAAATCAGTTAAGGAATTATTGAAAAGTAAAAAAGTAGTCGTAAATGAGTCAATAGTAAAAAATGGTAAAACCCATATCTTGCCGGAAAGCGATGTAGTTAATGTTTCGGGAGAAAGAGTGTATTACCAAGAATTCTTCTATTTTATGTTGCATAAACCCCAAGGTGTTATCAGTGCAACAGAAGATAACAGGCATAAAACAGTTATTGACTTACTAGACTTGAAAGATCAGTTATCTAATCCATTTCCAGTGGGACGACTAGATAAAGATACAGAAGGATTATTGTTGCTAACCAATGATGGTGCGTTAGCTCATGAATTGCTTTCACCTAGAAAAGAAGTTGACAAATGCTATGAAGCAATGATTGAAGGGATTGTTGGCGAAAAAGAGGTCGAATCTTTTGAGCAAAGGATTACATTGGATGATGGATTTGTTTGTCGTTCTGCCAAATTAAACGTTCTGTCAACTGACCTAGCAGAACAAACTTCGAACATTCAAGTTATCATTCATGAGGGGAAGTTTCATCAAGTTAAGCGAATGTTTGAAGCAGTCGATAAAAAAGTTTTTTATTTAAAACGACTGTCAATGGGACCAATAGTATTAGATGATTCCTTAAAAATAGGTCACTACCGACCATTAACAACTGATGAAGTTACAAAATTAAAAGAGTTCACAAAATAAAGCAAGGAGGGAAAAAATATCCTCCTTGCTTTATTTTATAATTCTAATAATCATCACTGAACTTTTTTAAAACAAACGGCAACTGTTTGATTAGTTCTGAAGGCAAAACAACGTAGTTCTTTTCAGCTAGTTGGTCACCAATATGACTATGCAAAAAAACACCAGCTAATACACCTGATTTTAAATCAGGCAATTGAGCAGCTAAACTGGCAATGATTCCTGTTAAAGTATCGCCCATACCACCAGTTGCCATTGCAGGGTTTCCGCCTTGATTTTGCCAGACTTCATCACTAAAGTAGATTTCAGTTCGATCTTGCTTTAATACAATGATTGCATTTAGTTGATTTTGAGCCATGCGATTTAATTCTGGTTCTTGTTTGTTAGGCTCTAACCCGCTTAGTTTTTCCCACTCTCCTAAATGAGGAGTAAATACAGTTTGATTATTAGGGGTGGCTAAGTTGTGTTCAGCCATTAAAGTAAGAGCTGAACCATCAATAATGATTCGTTGTTCGTTCGTTATCTGGTCTAAAACAAAATTAAGTAAACTAAGAGAATCTTTGGAAATACCCATTCCAGGTCCTATGGCAAGAACAGTTGCATTTTTTATTTGCTGTTTGAGTTGCTGACGATCATTCCAATTTAGAACCATTGCTTCAGGAAGCTGTGCATGTAACGCAGTATGATTTTTTTCAGCTGTAGCCACCGTTACTAATCCTGTTCCGCTCCAAACAGCAGCTAAAGCAGTTAACATTATGGCTCCGCCCATAGATTCATTTCCGCCAATCAATAAGACTTTTCCATAGTCTCCTTTGTAACTATTGCTTTGTCTCTGAGGAATCATATGCTGAATAGTATTCTTATCTAAAATTTTCATAACCGTCTCCCTCTCTGCTTCTTTCTTCTAGTATAAAGACAATGAATGGGAAAATCACTTTTTAAATGTTATTGAAAATAAGTTAAAAAGGAATAGGAATATTGGTATGTAAGATGAAAAGTGATATGATAGAGATGTTGGAAAATAGATGGGAGTGTTGAATACATGGCAATAGATTGGAAAAATGAAGTATCAACTCGTAAAGAGGAATTCTTAGCAGATTTGGTTTCATTGTTAAAAATTGACAGTGTCCGTGATGACAGTAAAGCTACAACTGAAGCACCTGTTGGACCGGGTCCTAAAGAAGCTTTGGAAGCTTTTCTTGCATTAGGAGAACGTGATGGCTTTATCACGAAAAACATCGATAATTTAGCAGGACATATTGAGTATGGTTCAGGCGATGAAACTCTTGGGGTTTTAGCTCACGTAGACGTTGTACCTGTTGGTTCAGGCTGGGAAACAGATCCTTTTGATCCTGTCATAAAAGATGAACGAATTTATGCACGTGGCTCAAGTGATGACAAAGGGCCAGCCGTAGCTGCTTATTATGCTTTAAAAATTATTAAAGATTTAGGTTTGCCAGTTTCTAAACGAGTTCGTTTTATTATTGGTACGGATGAAGAGAGCGGTTGGAAATGTATGGACCGTTATTTTGAAGTAGAAGAAAAACCTGAATTCGGCTTTTCCCCAGATGCACAGTTCCCAATAATAAATGGTGAAAAAGGCATTCTAACAATGTACGTAAATACTCAAGGAAATACAAAAGGCGGAAAAAATGATTTAGTTAGTTTTGATGCTGGATTACGTGAAAATATGGTTCCACAAGATGCAACCGCGGTATTTAATAGCCAAGAAGCAGAAAAAATTGAAAAAGATTTTTACAATTTTATTGATAACAAACCAGTGACAGGCACAATATCTGTTGAGGGAGATCAAGTGACGATTGAACTTAATGGGAAAGCAGCACATGCAATGGAGCCTCGCGGAGGAGTCAACGCTGCGACATATTTAGCAACATTTTTAAATAACTACTCATTTGGAGGAGATGCAAAATCTTACCTTGAAATGACTGCAGAATTCTTTCACGATGACTCAAGAGCTGAGAAATTAGGTTTAAGTTATGAAGATGATGTCATGGGAGACGTAACAATGAATCCAGGAGTCTTTACGTTTACACCTGACAGCGGTGGAATGATTGCTCTAAATTTTCGTTTCCCTAAAGGTGTTAGTATTGAAGGAATCGAAATTGAATTAGACAAGAAATTAGGTCACTACGGTGTTACTTTAGGTCGTGGGAAAGAACAAACACCACATTATGTTTCGCCTGAGGATCCATTGGTTAAAACGTTGTTAGATGTTTATTCAAGACAAACAGGATTAGAAGCTAAAGAACAAACGATTGGTGGAGGCACTTATGGTCGCTTGTTTGACCGTGGAGTTGCTTATGGAGCAATGTTTCCTGATAGCATTGATACGATGCACCAAGCCAATGAATTTATGGCTATTGATGATTTAACGAATGCAATGAGCATTTATGCCGAAGCTATTTATGAATTAATCAAATAAAAAGATAGAAAGCAAGACAGATTATTAGCCTGTCTTGCTTTCTATCTTTTTTTATTCTTTAATTAAGAGCTGTTCGGTAAATTTCTCTACTGGTATTTAAATCATGAGATTGGTGTTCACCTAAAGCTGTTTGTTGGTGTTTTTCTAATTGTGCAACTAAAGGTTCAATAACTTCTTCACCTAAGCCAATATCTTTGAAAGATGTTGGGGCTCCAAGGCTACTGAAAAACTCTTTTGTTTTGTCAATAGCAGCATCTATTTTTTCATCATCTGTGCCTGTTGTGATGTGCCAAACACGCTCAGCATACTGCAAGAGTTTTTCTCTTTTTTCTTCTTTTCGAACTTTTAACAAAGCGGGAAGAACAATTGTTAATGTTCTAGCGTGATCGGTATGGTACAACGCTGTAATTTCATGACCCATTTGGTGAGAAGCCCAGTCTTGGGGAACACCAGGGGAAAGAACCTTATTTAACGCGTTAGTTGCTGTCCACATGAAATTAGCACGTAAGTTGTAGTCATGGTTATCATCATCAATGACATCAGGGCCAATTTCAACTAAGGTTTGCAATAACCCCTCAGAAAAGCGATCTTGCACTAGTGCGCCAACTGGATAAGTCATATATTGCTCCATGATATGGATAAAGGCATCTAAAACACCGTTAGCCAATTGACGCTTAGGTAAGCTATAGGTGATTTCTGGTTCTAATATCGAGAATTTCGGGAAGACAAAAGGGCTGCCAAATCCTAATTTAGCTTGTTTTTCTTTAAAAGTAATAACAGAGCCAGCGTTCATTTCAGAACCAGTTGCGGGTAGAGTTAGGACTGTTGCAAACGGTAAAGCCGAAGTGATTGGTTTCCCTTTGCCTATGCCGCCTCCAAACATATCAATTGGATTTCCGTTGAATTTGACAGCGGCCGCAATAAATTTGGTGGCATCAATAACTGAACCACCTCCAACTGCTAGTATGAAGTCATAGTTTTCTTTTTTAATTAGTTCAACGGCTTTCATCGCTGTTTCAAAAGTGGGATTAGCTTCAATTCCGCCAAACTCCCCAATGTGATGTCCTGATAAAGCAGATTTGATGCGGTCAAGAGTACCAAATTTTATGACGCTACCACCGCCGTAAGTGATAAGAATTTTTTTGTCAGTAGAAATTAATTCTTTTAATTCAGGAATCCGATTTTTTCCGAAAATAATTTCTGTAGGATTGTAATAATTAAAGTTACTTATTTCATGTTGCATGTACTTATCCACTCCTTTTAAATTAATGCACTCAGTATAACATATTGCTTTTATTTATTTATCTAATAAGGTATAAAAGATGGTATAATTTAACTTGATATAAATGAAAAATAACAAGAGGGGTGATTGAATGTTTTTAGCATGGCGAGAAATGAAGCATTCTAAAACACGTTTTGCATTAATTATTGGTGTGATGGTTTTAGTTTCTTATTTAGTTTTCTTTTTAGTAGGACTAGCATATGGATTAGCGCAAGATAATCGAACAAGTATTGATAAGTGGGAAGCAGATGGAATCGTATTAACGGATGAATCCAATACCAATATCAATATGTCGATGATGACATTAGAACAAGCTAAGAAAGTAAAAGGAGACAACGTTGCCTTTTTAGGCCAAGCTCCTAGTGTTGTTAGAAAAGCTGGTACTTCAAAAGAAGAAGATAAGGTTAATGTGACATTTTTTGGAATCGACTCAGATCAATTTATTATGCCTGAGGTGATTGAAGGAGAAGCGTTTGTTAATGATAATGAGGTAGTCGCAGATATAAGTTTAAAAGAGGAAGAAAATATTAATCTAGGTGATACGTTAGAATTAGCAGGAAACGATAAAGAAGTAACCGTTGTTGGTTTTACAAAAGACGCTAAGTTTAATGTGGCACCAGTTTTGTATACCACTATCTCGGGTTACCAAGAAGTACGATTTGACCAAGCAGATGATAGCGACGCTGGGAGAATTAGTGCCGTGATTGTTAGAGGAGAAAACAGTTCAATTGATGGAATAGATATTGAAACAGATGAATTAGCTATTTATCCAATTAAAGATTATATTAATAAGATTCCTGGATATACAGCACAAGTTCTTACATTCGGATTAATGATTGGATTTTTAATTGTTATTGCTGCAGTTGTTATCGGTATTTTTATTTATGTTTTAACTTTACAAAAAACTAGTTTATTTGGTGTTATGAAGGCGCAAGGGATTTCTAATCTTTATATTTCTAAATCCGTTGTTTCTCAAACATTTATACTGGCTACAGTTGGTGTTGGAATAGGATTAATATTAACCATTTTGACTTCGTTAGTATTGCCTCCGGTTGTACCTTATCGAACAAATATTATATTTTTAGTTGCCATTACAACATTATTAATTGTAATTGCAGTCTTAGGTGCTTTATTCTCGGTTAGAACTGTTGTAAAAATTGATCCGCTAGATGCGATAGGTTAAGGAGGGATAAAATAATGAAGTTAATTGAATTGATTGATGTTACAAGAACTTTTGGTGAAGGGCACACGAAAGTAGAGGCGTTAAAAAAGACTAATTTTACTGTGGAAGCAGGCGAATTTGTGGTTATTATTGGGCCAAGTGGATCAGGGAAAAGCACACTTCTAACTATAATAGGTGGTCTCCAGACTCCATCTGAAGGAAAAGTGTTAATCAGAGAAAATAAATTTAGTGAAGTAACAGAAAAAAAACGAGCAGCTTTGCGTTTTAAAGAAATTGGTTTTATTCTTCAAGCATCTAATTTGGTTCCTTTCTTGACTGTTGAAGATCAATTGAGGCTAGTGAACAAAGTAAATAAAAATAAAATGAATACTGAAAAAAGTGATGCCCTATTAGATGAACTAGGAATAGTAGAGTTGAAGAAAAAATACCCGAGTGATTTATCAGGGGGGGAACGTCAACGTGCTGCTATCGCGAGGGCATTATATCATAACCCGTCCGTTGTTCTAGCAGATGAGCCAACAGCAAGTTTAGATTCAGAAAAAGCTTTTGAAGTTGTAGAAATATTAGCGCGCGAAACTAAAGCACAAAATAAAGCGACAATCATGGTTACACACGATGAACGATTAATCGACAAATGTGACAGAGTGTACGTAATGAAAGATGGGATATTAAAAGAAAGAAAAAAGAATAAAGAAAAATAAAATTTTGAAAAATAGGAAGCTCTCTTATGGAGCTTTCTATTTTTATGGCTAACAATAACAATATGCCATTTGATAAAGAATAAATATACTGAAATAACGATTTATATACAGTTTAAATATAAGTGAACATCAACAAAGAAGATAACAAAAGTCTTCAGAAATAAGATTTCACTAAAGAACAATAGAGAGAACAATAGAGACTTTTTTAAAAAAATATAATCACTAAAAAGGTTACTAAAAATAAACGAAATAAATTCTTTTAGAAAAACAGTTGACGTAAGTTTAACAAGCTGTTATATTAGTAGATGTCGCAGCGATACATCGCAGTGATGGAAAAAATAAATATTAAAAAGTTGTTGACAAGTTAAACAACATCTGGTAATATTTAGAAGTTGTCAAA
>JAVWJE010000030.1:0-20066 GCA_036639135.1 Carnobacterium sp.
GCACTAATAGTAAATCCCACCTTTTGACTCTAAGTTAGTCATATTTTATTATCAATGTATTTATTTTACCATACGAAGCTATAATGTAGTATGCCTTCAACCCTATTTATTAGTAAAGAAAAAAGAGGCTTATTCAGCCTCTTTTTTTTCTAAGTTATTAACGATATTTGCGAGTACTCCATTGACAAATTTTCTTGATTTTTCATCACTGTAAAGCTTTGTGATTTCAAGCGCTTCGTTTAGAGCAACTTTAGCTGGAACCTCAGGAACATAAAGCATTTCAAAAATAGCAATTCTCATAATAACTACATCTGTTTTAGCAAGTCTTCCCATTGACCAGTTTTCAAGATACTTCTGAACTTCTTCATCAATAGCTGTTTGGTTTTTGATGACACCATTTACTAGTAAGTCTAAATATTCTGGTACTGAAGCCGTTTCAACTTCATCTGCCAAATCAT
Organism: Carnobacterium sp.; assembly: GCA_036639135.1. Taxonomy (GTDB): domain Bacteria; phylum Bacillota; class Bacilli; order Lactobacillales; family Carnobacteriaceae; genus Carnobacterium_A. The sequence goes on from JAVWJE010000030.1 coordinate 459, forward strand.
TTGAACTTATTAGAGCTTGTTGCATAGCTCTCTCAGGTGTAAGGTCATCATTAGCTGATAATTGAAATAGAGATTGTAGTGCTTTTTCTCTAATTTCACGTCTAGTTAAAGTCACTCTGCTTCACCATCTTCTTCATCAAAACTAAATAAATCTTTTAATTCACTTTTTTCTGGTACGATACCGACTACATGAATATTTACTTCTTTTAATTCAATATCAGTCATTTGGATTAGTTGTTCACGAACTTTCTTTTGTAGTTCCAAAGCTACTTTAGGTACAGAAACACCATAATTTAGGTAACAATATACATCTACTTTTAAACCTTCTTCGTCAGAAGTTAGATGAACACCTTTTTTATGATCTACTCGTCCAAATAATTCAGAAACACCTGAACTTAACTTTCCACGCATTGCATAGACCCCTGATACTTTGCTTGCAGCAATACCTGAAATTACTTCAATAACTTCTGGAGCTACTTCAATTTCACCCAAAGCTGCTTTTGTTTTCTTTACTGTGAAACTTGATTCTTCAGCCATCTTGTAGACCTCCTAATGTGTATATTTTAATTTTTATGCACGAGAAACATATGATCCATCTTGAGTATTAACAATAATCATATCATCAACGTTTACAAAGAATGGAACGTTAACATTTGTGCCAGTCTCTAATTTCGCTGTTTTGGTTCCACCTGAAGATGTATCTCCACGGATTCCCGGTTCTGTTTCAGCAATTCTTAAAGTTACTGTATTCGGTAACTCTACACCCAATATTTCAGCGTTATACATCATAATATGAACTTCCATATTTTCTTTTAAATACTTCAGTTCTTGTTTGATAGCTTCTTCTGGCAATTCAATTTGTTCATAGTTTTCAGAGTCCATGAACACGTAAGCATCTCCGCTTTCATATAAGAATTGCATTTTACGATTATCAATTTGTGCTCTCCCAACTTTTTCACCAGCACGGAATGTTTTTTCTTGAACATTACCATTTCTTAGGTTTCTTAACTTAGAACGAACAAAAGCTGCACCTTTACCTGGTTTAACATGCTGGAAATCGATTACTCTCCAAAGCCCACCATCAAATTCAATTGTTAAACCTGTTTTAAAATCATTTACAGAGATCATTATTTTTTCCTCCCAGAGTCGTTCCTATTTTCTGTTTTAGTGTATCATTTTTCCAACCATCTGCCTAATAAATTATAATTTTTTTCTATTTTAAAGGATAATAAGTTCTTTAGATGAATGAACAATGACTTCATTCCCAAATTCAGTTATAACTAAATCATCTTCAATTCGAACGCCACCAATTCCAGGTAAATATATTCCTGGTTCATTAGTAATGACATTCCCTTTAACAAATTTTTTCGTTGCTAATTTAGAAACGTTCGGACCTTCATGTATTTCCAATCCGATACCATGTCCTGTTGAGTGTCCAAAAGCCTCACCATACCCATAACTAGCAATATGATCACGTGCAATAGCATCTAGCTCTACACCTGTCATTCCTGGCTTAGCTGCTTCAATTACTTTTAGTTGTGCTTCTAGTGTAATAGCATAAATCTCTTTCATTTTTGCATTTGGCTCGCCAATAGCGATTGTTCGAGTCATATCTGATACATATCCTTCATAGTAGCAACCAAAGTCAATAGTAACAAAATCGCCAGTTTCGATTAGCTTTTTACTTGCTACTCCATGAGGCATTGCTGAACGAATTCCGCTAGCTACAATTGTTTCAAATGAAACGCCCGTTGCACCTAATTCGCGCATATGAAAATCTAACAGATTGGCTACTTCAATTTCTGACATTCCCGGTTTAATTACTCCTAATATATAACTAAAAGCTGCATCAGATATTGAACAAGCTTTTTTTATAATTTCAATTTCTGTAGAATCTTTCACTTCTCTCAATTCTTCAATTAAATTTGAGACTGGAATTAATTCACTTGAGACAATTTGTTCTAATAGGTCAAATGTACTATAACTGATAAAATCTTGTTCAAATCCCACTGTTTCAATAGCTTCTTTTTCCACCAATCGCGCAACTTCGTCATAGATTGGTCCATTATTTTTTACAATTTCAAAGCCAACCGCTTGGGTAGCTGCTTGTTCTGTGTATCTAAAATCTGTTACAAAATATGCTTTTTCTAATGTAATCAGGCTTAATCCTGTAGTTCCTGTGAAGTTAGATACATAACGTAAATTGTAAGGACTGGTAATTAATAAAGCTTCGATATTTCTTTTTTTCATACTTTCTCTTATTTTATTTAAACGTGACATCTATCTCACTCCTTATCTTTTAGTTCTACTAAGTTATCTAGCTTGATAACTGAACTCACTCCTTCTTATTATATCAAATTTCAAGGCAAAAAGAAATGATCCTTCAGTTGTCTAGATAGTGTTTGTAAAAGGATTAAAACTAAAATATTATAAAGTGTATTGTAATTATTATAGTTATCTATTTTCTCGTCCTCTTTATTTTATAATTTTTAAATGAAAAAGGATAAGAAAAATGCAGCAATCACCAAAAGCTCGATTAGCATAATTAAACTGACTTACCTATAATTCGTATCGTTTTCGGTATTGATTTTTATTGACACTTTTGAAACCTAATAAATAAGCAAAAGTCTTATTACCCCTGATATTAATCATTAACAATTATTTAATTTATTAAATAAACTAAAAAACTCCTTACACTATAAAACATGTAGGAGTTGTTCGATGCAAATGTGAGATTAGACCTATCCAAATTTTTTTAAAGCTATGTTGTAGATTAGAATTAAAGGAGTTTTACTCTACAGTTTCACTACTTTTATTCTTTTCTGATTCATTTTTTACAGAAAAAGATAGGTTGACTTTTATTGGATTTAAGATCGTATTTTTTGTTGTTCCGATAAAGGTATAGGAGTCGTTTGTTTCTTTTGTCACTTCGACTTTTCCATCTTCAAAAACAAAAACAGCGTTTTTAAAATCTTCTGACTCAATTAATTGCCTTTGCACTTCAGCTTTTGATAACGCGAGCATAGTTTGAATTATATAGTAATTCTCAGTCATCATCATCTGTTGCATCTGATTTTTGTATATACGAGTTGTTCCAATCATGACCGTAGTTATCAAAAACACAAAAATAACCACTGAAGGTAAGATAGCCCCTTTTTGATTCATCGTTTTAACTCCTCAAACTGTTGAGTTATTTTTAATTGTGCTTTGTAACTTTCTTTATTTGAGAAAACCGCTTGGATAACTAAAAAATCACCTTTTTTTGTAAACGTAACTTTGCTAACTTTCATTAATAAAGGTTGATACCCGCCAGAATCTGTCGTTTTAATTAAATTTGTTTTTTTCAAGTCTTTTTGATACACAATTATACGGCTCACTTTACCAGCATTCCATTCTTCAAATCGCACTTTACTCTCAGTAGCATCTTTAAACACTAAATCTTTAATCTCATATTCAAATTGATTAAGAAATAAATGCCACTCTAATTGACGGTCTAAAAATGTTTGTTTTCTTATGGTTTGATATTGGCTGGCTGCAAAACCAATTAATGAAACACAGAGCACTAAAACGTATAAAGATACTACTGATTCTAACAATGTAAATCCTTGGTTCTTAATGGGTGATAATTTCAGTCGAAAGAATACCCATTCTCTTTTCCCGTCCGTTGTATTGTATAAGGATTCCTTTTTTACGATTTGTTTCTGATATAGTGATGTCATAAATAATCTCTCCAGTTTGCCAATTCCGATCTATATCTTGACCCAGTGCTATTTTCTGTGATTGTTCATAGGCAATTCGAACTAAATCTACTTCTATTTTTTCTTTCTTTATTGCGATGAGTAAACTTGCTGTCATTGGCAGATAGAACCCAATACAGAGTGTTATGATTAAGAACGCAACCAAACTTTCAAGTAAAATATAACCTTTTTGATTATTCTGTTTAATCCCATCTATAGCGTCCACTTCCCAATTGAAAGATTAACCCGTGGCGTATTCCATCTATATCAAAATACAGTGTAGAAAAGCTCTGTAAATTCCCACTTCCGCCATTAAAAAGATATTGTTTATTCGATGGTGTTGTAATGTTTTTTGGTAAATCTAAGCGATGCGCTAAATAATGATTTTCCTGAGACATCGCTTTAAAGGTAATTGTATTGGTATCCGCTGAGACATCTATTGAAGACCATTTGCCAGATAATACAGCATAGTTTTGGCTTGCTGTTATCCCGCTTTGTAATTCCTCAATAAATAATTGAGTAGCTGTGTCCTTTATAATTTTTTTCGAAAAAATAGTTGGAATGATTAACATACTAGTTGCAATAAATAAAACAATTAGCATCTCAAAAAGTAACATTCCACTTGAATTCATTTTTTTCATGGCACAGGTGTTTTTACAGAGACTTTGCCGTTAGAAAGCTGGAGTTTCAAGTCAGCTTGCTTTGATTGTGCATCACTTAGATAATCTGCTATTTTTAATTTTTCAAAAGTAGCTGTATTAACACCAAATTCCATTTCATATAATTCAACTTGAGTTTGAACAACCGTTACTAGTGCTTTTGTTCCTTGAGTATCTACTTTTTGTTTTTGTGTCACTACATTTGGAATAATTAATAACATTAAAATAGAAATAACAAAAAGCACTAAAACCATTTCAATTAATGTGAAACCTTTAGTATTCATTTTTTTTAGTTTACTCATTACATAATTCCCTCCATCATTGAAAATGTTGGCAACAATAAAGCTAAATAGATACAAAGTATCAGAAAAGCTACAATTAGAAAAATTACTGGTTGGATCCAACTAAATATTCTCTGTACTTGAACCAGCATCCGATCTTGACAGTCCTGTGCATAAAGTGCCAATTCGCTTGCTAGTTGGCTTGTTGCTTCTCCATGCAAAATAATTAAGCCCAATTCTTGATTGAAAAAAGATAAAGCCCGCATAGATTCTTGAAAGTTTTGGCCTGTTATTAATTCTAATTCCATATGTTTAGCTACTTCTTTCATTAAGTTAGTTGTCTCTTTTGATTGCATCAATTCAATAATCGCATTCATTTGATAGCCACTTCTTAATAATTGGCTCCATTCATAGCTAAAAAAATGGGTATAATAAAGTTTCAGCCAGTTATTTAAAAGCGGGATCCTCATAAACAAAGTAGCTTTTCTTATTGCTGTCCATGTCTTCATTTTTTTTCGAAAAATAACAAACGATATCAACAAAATCATCAAGCTAATCATTAACACTACTGGGAACTGTTGAATAAAAGTAATGGAAAATCGATTTATCCAAGATAGACTTTGATCTGTTGTATCGTAAAGTTGCTCAAAACTAGGTAATAAAACAACCCGCATAGCTATTAAAATACCCGACATAAATACCAATAAAATAAATGGATATTGCAATATTTTTATTAATTCTTTTCTCTGTCTTTCTTTATCTAATAAATACTTTCCACTTGAATACAAAGTATAAGAAAACCGACCATGGATTAGAGATAAATAAATCTGTGAACAGACTCTTTCGGGAAAAAATTGGCTTCTAATTGCTTCATCAAATCGCTCGCCATTTTCTAATTGTTGAATAATATTGTGAATCCATAATTTTTCTTTTGGCATAATTTTTTCTAAAAACAGTAAGGCTTCTCCTAATGTAAATCCTTCTTTTACTAAAGATGATAATTTTATCAAAAAAGAACCTTGGATAGAATGTGTTGATTTTTTAAGGGATCTGGTATTTTTGAAACGTTGTTTTACTGATATAGCCATAAACATACGCCTTTCTAAGTAAACGATTAAAAGATCGAGGAGAATCATTTTGCTGATTAACTAGTATAAAATTATTAGACAAACAATCTTCTAAATCTGTTTTTGACATAACCTCATAGATAACAGCTCTTTTTTCATATCCTTTAAAATGTGGACAGATCATTAAATTTTCTTCTATACAAAAAGCACAAAACTTTGGAACTAATTTTTGAAAAACAACTCCTAGAAGTGTTTGCCTCAACTGATCCATAGTCACACCTAGCTCTAACAAGCGAGAGAGCACCCCTACAGCATTCTTAGCATGAATTGTCGCAATTATCAAGTGACCTGTTAAAGCTCCTCTTATAACCATTCTGGCAGTCTCTTCGTCTCTGATTTCACCAATAATCATTGTGTCAGGATGATGTCTTAAACTGGATTTTAATAATGTTTCATAAGTAATTCCAGCTTTTTCATTTACTTCTGTTTGTAAAAACATTGACTCTTCAATCTCAACAGGATCTTCTACAGTAATCACTTGCTGCTTAAACTGTGAATGATAATCTCTAATCAATTGATACATTGTTGTTGTTTTACCAGAACCAACTGGACCAGAAAATAATATAAGTCCACTTTTAAAACGAACTAGTTTATTCATCTCAATAACTTCATTTTGGAAAAAGGTCGTATGGTTTAAAGAACCCATTTTCATTTTACTTAATAGTCGAATCACCAGTGACTCTTGATTCCTAAAATTAGAGATAGTTGAAAATCTTAAAGCTTGCTTATTGTTTTTTAATAGCAGTTGTACGGATCCACTTTGTGGTTTCCTTCGCTCACCTACATCCATTCCAGAAAGGTATTTGAAATAGGATATTAAGCGATTAGCCTCTTTTGATTCTACTTGAGAGTGTTTATGCATGTCTCCGCTGATTCTAAAAAAAAGAAAATAGTGAGTTAATTCTGGTAGTAAATGAATATCACTAGCTCCTTTATTTTGTGCTTCTAAAATTAAGTTCTCAGCAAATTGTTCAATTTCCATTGTACTCACCTCTACCGAAACATCGTTCAATAATCGTGTTAGAACTTAATCCTCGAGTTTTCGTTCTTAATTTTTCCATCGTCATCTAATCCCTCCTTTTTTTATAAGTTCTCATTTTTATTATCTGCATTTTTTTACTTTTTCATTTTTTTATAAAAAAAACTCTTTTCACTTTATCAAAAAGATAAAGTAAAAAGAGCTTAAAGACTTTTCATTTTAATTTTTATAGTTCGGCATTATGAAAAACTTCTGACACATCATCATCATCTTCAAGTTTATCTAACATTTGCTCAAAAATTTCATATTTGTCTTTAGGTAATTCAACTGTAGTCTGTGGAATCATTGTTACCTCTGCTTTAGCTAAGATGTAACCTTCATTTTTTAAAGCATCACGAACTTCTGGAAAATCTGATGGATCTGTGTAAACCTCAAAAACCTCATCTGACGCTTCTAATTCCTCTCCACCAGCTTCTAAAACGCTCATAAGCATTGTATCTTCATCGATATCTAAGCCTTCACGTTCGATTGCTATATAACCTTTACGTTCAAACATGTAGCTAACAGAACCTTTTTCACCCATGGCTCCACCATTTTTATTAAAAGCAACTCGTACATTCGTACCTGTACGATTTAAGTTATCGGTTAAAGAATGTACTAAAACCGCAACTCCATTAGGACCGTATCCTTCGTAGGTTACTTCATCGTAGTTTTCGTTTTCAGTGGTGCTACTACCTTTTTTGATAGCACGTTCTATATTGTCATTAGGCATGTTACTAGACTTTGCTTTATCCATCACCATACGCAATAAAGGGTTCATATTCGGGTCAGGTCCACCTTTTTTCACAGCCATGTAAATTTCTCTAGATATCTTTTGAAAAATTTTCCCACGTTTTGAATCTTGTGCATTTTTTCGTCCCTGGATATTATTCCATTTTGAATGTCCTGCCATTCAATTCCCTCATTTCGTTGTTTATTTGGGCAAACAAGCCTTATCCATTCTACCAAAAAATAAAAGTTTGAGCAATCTTTTCTAAAGTTCATAAACCATTTTTAAAGGGCATAAACCATTTGCAGTATGTCGTTTGTTATCGGTGCTTTCTTTTACTTTTATACTTTTTTTTATAAAGAGAAAAAAAGAGTACGGCTAAAATAATTCCTGTAATTGCTCCTATACTATCTAATTGGATGTCTTGTAATAAAGGAGTTCTATTAGGAGTAAGACCTTGGTGAAATTCATCCATAGCGGCATAACCAGTGGCTAATAGCCAAGAAATTACTATAGTCAAGACTGGGCTTGTTAATTTATTTTTTAAACCTAAAAACCAAAATAAGCCTAAAAGAAAATAAGTCCCAAAATGAGCTGCTTTGCGAATAAAGAATTCGATAAATTTACTATACCCAAGCGTTTGAATACTTACTTCACTATCTACATAGTTAAACTGGATACCACCCAATAAATTTTTAAATGGCTCTTTAGCTAACAGTTGATCTAACATAGGAGTAATCGATTGCTCTTCATAAGGTTGGGATGAGCTATAGAAAAGAATTCCCATAATAACGAATGCTAATAAGATATAGATATTGTCTCTTGTTGTTGAACGCATACCCACACTCCTTTTTTTTGAAAAAATTTCAAATCTGTATAGAATTAGTTAAAATCTGTTCTATTCATTTTCAGCATACCAAAAATAAGTTCATTTCTGCTAAATTTATTTAAACTATATTATTATTTTTTAAAAAATAGTACTTCAAATTTACGAAACTAAAAGTAACCGCATTCACATTCCAGTGATTTATACTCCTCTTATAAAAAGAGGAGTATTTTTTTATTTTTTGAAGATACCAAAAGGTTTCCCTATTGGCAAGAAAGCATAACCAAAATGTCCATTTAAAACAGCTGCTGCACTTCCATAAAAAGAAAAGAAAGCAATTAAAAGTTCAGCAATAGCCGCCATCATATGGAAAAAGTTTTCTGCAATTCCAAAAGTTGACATAAATAAGCCTAAGAAAAGAAAATCAATTAACAAAAAAATCATAAATAAATTTTTATTCGTTTCCATTGCTCCTAGCGTCATAAAAACAGTAAAAATAAAGTAACCTAAGAAAGCTACACCTAATTGTTTAGGGTCATACATTGCCTGAAAAGCAGCTCCGAATAAACCATTTTGAATCATCCAGCTCATTCCTGTTCCTAACCAGAACAAACCGTAAGCCGCGAAAGCTGTTGCTCCAAATAAATTGTTGTGTTTTGCATCATATGACGAAGCAATCAACTGTCCAATTCCACCTAGCATAAAAGCCCAAGGAATAATACCTGAAACACCATTAGTCCATCCTAATTTTTGTGTAGATGCTACTAACGTAACCATTGCCAATCCAAATAACCCAATAGCTGTTGGATCAATTATTACCTGTTTAACTTGAACTATTTCTTTTTTCACTGTATTCATACTCCTCTAATTTATAATAACAACTTATTCAAAATACCATCTCATCTAACTTGAGTCAATAACACTTTGATTGATTTCGCTTTCAATCATTTAAAAAGAAAGTTTGAGTCGTAATCTTTATTTAAGATGGTTAAAATATTAAAGAAAAGGACAGTACCAAACGTCTTGAGATACGTTTGGTACTGTCACTAATTTTAAAGGATGTGTAACAGTTTTGTTGCTATGCTAAAGTAAATCATTAGCCCCATTGCATCATTAATAGTTGTGATAAAAGGACCAGAAGCAATAGCTGGGTCAATTTTTAGTCTATTAATAAGAAAAGGAATTACAGCACCCACTACAGTGGACAAGCTTAATGTTATAAACAGAGAAAACCCAATAATCAGTGCTAAAACTAGGTTTTGATAAAACATACCTGCTACGAGGGCTAAAACTATTCCCGCGACTAGTCCGATTATCATTCCTGCTATTAGCTCTTTTAGTATATTGCGCCAAAACTCTTCCTTGGTCCTTTTTTCTCCCATAGAAATATTTCGAACCGCTACTGCCAATGACTGTGTTCCTACATTTCCAGCTGAGTCCATAATAATTGGAATAAAAGCGGCCAAGATGACTACTTGACTCAACGTTTCCTCAAAGGAACTAATTAAAGAAGCACTAATCATTCCCAAGAAAACAAGAATGACAATCCATGGCATTCTTACTCGAGCAGTCTGCCAAGCACTTTCTTCTCCTCTTTCCATTTTTGTTTTAGTTTTTCGAATAGCAGAAAATTCATTAAAATCTTCTGTCGTTTCTTCAACTAGAATATCCATCACATCATCAACTGTCACAATCCCCAACATTCCATCTTCATCGTTTAAAACAGGTACTGCTAATAAGTCATAATCTTGAATCATACGTGCAACGGCTTCTTGATCATCATCGACTCTTACAAAAGCTAATTGAGTGAGCATAACGTCCTTAACCTTTGTATCTTCTGGATGAATAATCATGTCACGAAGAGACAGGATACCTGTCAATCTGCTTTCATTATCTAAAACATAAATATAGTAAACCATTTCTGTTTCCTTAGCAAAAGTACGCACCATGTTTACTGTTTGTTGCACAGTATTTTCAAGAGAAACACTGATAAACCCTTTAGTCATGATCGAACCGGCTGTTTCCGGTTCATAGGCTAACATTTCTTCAACTCTCTTTCTTTCTGTTGCATCCAATTGATTTAAAAGAGCCTGTCTTTCTTCTTCATCTCGATAAGATAAAAAACCTACTACGTTATCTACCTTCATAAAGTGGAATAAGTTTGCAACATACTCCACTGAAAAAGCTTCGTAGGCTTCCGTTTGATCAGCAGGATCCATCCATTCGAATAATTCCGCAAACTCCGCCGGATCCAAGAAACTCTCTACTTTTTTCCGTTTTTCAGGATACAAAAGATGGAAGAGTTCCACTTGGTCATTTGTATGCAGTTTTAAGAATAATTTGCGAAACTTTTTACGATTGTTCTCCTTTGTAGCTTTAAAAATCCCTTCATAATAAGTGTTTTTTCTATCATCAATTCTTTTCACTAAATCATTCCTCTCAGTAAAGCTCATAAGGAGAGCTTTTTTTCTTTTAATAGTTCTTTACGAATGTCAGGAAAATTATAAATTAGTTAGGTTAACCATTGCTTGTTTATTTTAATATAAATGGTTTTTACTAATTGAGTCGTTAACACGTAAGCTATTACAATTAAAATCATCCACTTCCAGTAGTTATTAGGTAATGCAACAAAATTAAAAAATGTTCCAAAAGTACTACCTGGAATGAGCACTGCTGCGGTTATAACTACTAGTGTAGATAAAGTAACTCCTATACCTGCATTACTTTGAATAAATGGAATCTTTTTCGTTCTAATAACATGTACGACTACTGTCTGTGTGATGAGGCCAATAACAAACCAACCCGTGTGGAATAGTGCTGCATCTTGAATGGTGTTTGCTTTAAAAACAAACCACATTAATAAAAAGGTTAGTACATCAAAAATAGAGCTTACTGGTCCAACGCTAAAAGTGAATTTTAATAAATCTGATGTTCCCCATTTAGAGGGTTTTTTTAAGTCTTCTTCATCAACTTTATCCCAAGGGATGGTTAACTGAGCAACATCATAGATTAAATTTTGAACCAGCAGCTGAATCGAAAGCATCGGTAAGAAAGGCAAAAAAGCACTTGCAATTAACACGCTAAAGACATTGCCAAAGTTAGAGCTAATAGTCATTTTGATGTATTTCATCATATTGCCAAAAACAGTTCTGCCTTCTAGTACAGCATCTTCTAATACCGTTAGACTTTTTTCCAATAGAATGATTGAACTAGCTTCCTTTGTAATATCGGCTGCAGTATCAACTGAAATTCCTACATCAGCTGTTCTTAAAGCAGGAGCATCATTAATGCCATCTCCCATAAAGCCAACTGTATGTCCCTTTTCTTGTAATAAGGAAATAATACGAGATTTTTGAGTCGGATTTAATTTAGCGAATAAATTTACTTCTTCCGTCGCATTCATTAAGTCTCGGTCACTCATTTCTTCAAGCTCTGAACCCAATATCGTACGTTTTACTTCAATACCTACTTCTTTACAAATCTTTTGTGCAACAATCTCATTGTCTCCAGTCAATACTTTCACATTTACTCCATGTTCATGAAGTGACTTTATAGCCGTAATAGAGGATTGTTTTGGCGGGTCTAGGAAACCCATAAAGCCAACTAAGATCATATTATTCTCGTCTTTGATTGAATAAACCGCTGAATCATGAACATCTATTTTGTATGCCACACCTAATGCACGCATACCTTCTTTGTTCATATCGATACTAACGGCTTCCATTTTATTTTTCAGTTCAGGTGTTAAAGAAACGACCTCACCATCCAACTCAACATGACTACAAACTTTCAACATTTCTTCTACTGCACCTTTTGTAATCATTATATGTTGCTTATCATCTTTCACGGCAACCGTTAAACGACGTCTAGTAAAATCAAAAGGGATTTCATCAACTTTTTCTAAATTCTCAGTATTTTTCTCTGTTTTATTACCACTAAAATATTCAATAACCGCATGGTCCATAACGTTTTTCCAACCTGTTTGATAATTAGAGTTTATAAAGGCTAATTCTAAAACTCGATTGCTTTTTTCACCAATTGGATTGACGTGTTGCACTAAAACTACTTTGTCTTCCGTTATGGTACCTGTTTTATCCGTACAAAGAATATCCATCGCACCTAAGTTTTGTATGGCGTTCAATTCTTTTACAATGACTTTTTTCTTGGACATCGTAATCGCACCTTTAGCCAAATTACTAGTGATAATCATTGGCAACATTTCTGGTGTTAATCCAACTGCTACTGCAATAGAGAAGAAAAATGCTTCTCCCCAATCGCCTTTTGATAATCCATTAATTAAAAATACAATCGGAACCATAACAATCATAAATCGTATTAATAGTTTACTAACACTCTTAACGCCACGATCAAAACTAGTTTCTCCTCTGGACTTAGTCGCTTTTGAAGCTATATCTCCAAAAAAAGTTGACTCTCCAGTTTTTAAGACAACCATTCTACCTTGGCCACTCAAGACGTCTGTTCCCATAAAAGCTAAGTTATGAAAATCTAAAGCTGTTGCATTGTCTTCTTCTAACTTACCCGATGTATTTTCAAATTTTTCAATAGGCATCGATTCACCAGTCAAAGAAGACTGGTTAACAAACAAATCTTTTGTCCAAATGACTCTCGAATCTGCAGGAATCATGTCTCCAGTTGATAATTCAACGATATCACCCGGTACTATTTCGTCAATTGGGATTTCTTTTGTGATACCATCTCGCGTTACTGCACAAGTCGTCTCGATTAATTCTTTTAAGGCTAGACTTGCTTTTTGAGAACGAAATTCTTGTATAAAATGAAGACCAGCACTAAACAAAATCATTAAACTCATTACGATGCTTGCTTCATAATCTCTTGTTGCAGCTGAAACAACTAATAAAAGAGCTAACACATATATAAAAGGATCGTTAAAAGCTTTTAATAATAAGATATACCAAGGTATTGGTTTCTGTGATGCGACTTCGTTTAGACCAAATTCTTCTAAACGTTCTCTTGCTTTTTGTGATGTTAATCCTGTTGGAGTTGTCTTAAGCTTTTTTAAAACCTCTTCTTCTAAAAGGTAACCTAATTCTTTTAACTCATTGTTTTTGGATTTCTTTTCTGTATAAATATGCTTTTTATTATTTGCCATCATTTTTTCCTCCTCTAAAATTCGAGTGGAAGAAATAAAAACTTCAGGATTCTATCGTACCTATGAGCTTCCTGTTTGGATCTTTTATTCCTTCATCATGAAACCACCTATCTGAATCTGAATTATTTTGATCGTTTCCTTTTTCCAAACCATTCACCTCACTTGTACTTTTATCAAATCTTCATTTTTTATCTAATGCTTTTATTTATTAAAGCGCATGAATTTGTTCCATTAAAGAAATTGTGGCAGAACACAAAAAAGCACATACTCTACTAACGACAGAGTATGTGCTCGAATTATCCATAGTAAATAAACGATTCACATAATAAAACCATCCTATTTAGCAATGCATGCCAAATAAAACCGTTATTTTCTCCATCGTCGAGTTTTTAGCACTATATGGCATAGATTATTCATCAGCTACGTTAAATATGGCCTTAATCCGACCATCTCTGTTGACCCATTGGTGTCTCTCGACGTTTTTGGGCAGCAGCATATATCCATATAGGAGCCTCACTTAACAGAAGCATTATTAATTCTTATCCTATTACCTAATCTAACTGTAATAACCTTAACTGTCAACTTATAGAATCAGTGCATTCATCTTTAAAGGTTTAACCAATTTTTATTTAGCATTTTCATATTTTAAATAACTAGACTATAATAGAAGCAGGTGATTATAGAAAGGAAGTTTTTAAATGTCGTATAAAATGAATTGGGATTTAGATTCTATTTTTCCAGGTGGAAGTGAATCTAGCGAATTACAAAATAAATTAAATCTAATCGAAGAACAATTGTTTCATCTAACTGAGCAAGTAAACAATTGGGATAGCGAAAAAGACAAACCATCCTACAAAGCATTTTCAGCTGTCTTAGATAGTCAAGAAAAAATAACTTTTGGTTTATCCCAAGTGCATACCTTCGTTGAAGCTATTCAATCTGCAGACGTAACAGATAAAAATAGTGGCCCTTTGTTTGGTAAAATTTTTATGTTAAGTAGTTCATTTGATACGATTAAAACAATTCTCACAAAAAAAATGGTTGCTATGTCTGATAAAAACTGGGCAAATTTACTCTCATTGAGCGAATTCCAACCAATTGAATTTGTCTTAAAAGAAACTCGAACTCAAGGAAAAGAATTATTAAGTGAGTCAGAAGAAGCATTAATCAACACTCTTTCAATAGATGGTTTCCAGGCTTGGAGTGACCACTATGATACACTAGTTACAACAATTAAAATTCCTTTTGAAGAGTCAAATGGTAAAATAGTTACCCTTTCTGCTGGACAAGCTTATAACAAAATGAATTCAGATCCTGACAAAGCAGTTAGAAAACAGATATTTGATAAATGGGAGATCGCATGGGCTAAAAAAGCACCTTTATTTGCTGATACGTTGAATCATTTAGCTGGTTTTAGGTTAGCTGATTATAAAGCACATGGAGTTTCTGATTTTTTAAAACGCCCTTTAGAAGATAACCGGATGAAAAAAGAATCACTTGATGCTATGTGGAAAGCCGTCAGTGAACACAAACAGCCTTTTATTGATTTTTTAAATCGTAAAGCTCAATTGATGGGAAAAGAACAATTAGACTGGCAAGATGTTGAGTCTCCTGTTTTAGTGGGCAACGCAAAACCGCAAATTTATCCTTATAACAAGGGTGCGGATTTTATTGTAGAAAACTTTAAAAAGGTTAGTCCAAAAATGGCATCATTTGCTCAATCTGCTTTTGAAAAAAATTGGATTGAAGCTGAAAACCGCAGTGGCAAAAGACCAGGAGGCTATTGTGCAGAATTACCAGAAAGTAAAGAATCACGGATTTTCATGACTTACGCTGACTCTCCTGGAGAAGTATCTACGCTAGCACATGAATTAGGTCATGCGTTTCATAGTTATGTAATGAAAGATTTGCCTGCGTTAAATCAACAATATGCCATGAATGTAGCGGAAACTGCCAGTACGTTCGCCGAAATGGTTATTGCTGATGCAACTGTAAAAGATGCAAAAACTAAGGAAGAAAAAATAAATCTGCTTGATACAAAAATTCAAAATTCACTAGCCATGTTCTTAAATATTCACGCTCGTTTTATTTTTGAGACTAATTTCTATGCAGAACGAAAAAATGGAATAGTAACCGATGAAAGACTATCTGAATTAATGGATGCAGCGCAAAGAGAAGCTTTTAAAGGATCCTTAAGTTCTTATCACCCTCATTTCTGGTCTAGTAAACTGCATTTCTTTATTGCAGATGTTCCGTTTTATAATTTCCCATATACATTTGGTTATCTTTTCAGTTTAGGTATTTATGCTCAATATTTAGAAGATAGCAATGACTTTGAGGATCGTTACATTTCTTTATTAAAAGATACTGCTTCAATGTCTACTGAAGAATTAGCTAAAAAGCATTTGCATGTTGATCTTACTAAACAAGATTTTTGGGTAGCTGGGATTAGAGTAATGGAAAAAGAAATTCGAGCATTCTTAGAACTTACTGAAGGATATGTAAAATAAAATACAATACAAAAAGAAGAAGCCATTGATTTTTATCAATCTGGCTTCTTCTTTTTAATTGATTCTCTATTTTTGTTTTAGTAGCTTCCGAATCCGACAACTTTATTTGCCCACCAACCAGAAGTATAAGATGTATAAGCTACTCCAGTGCTGCTTTGTGAACCGACGAAACCACCGCCGCCTGTTACAATTCCAACGTGGTCTACTGTTCCACCATTGATTGAAAAGAATACTAAATCTCCTGCTTTTGGATTAGATACTTTCTTAGAAGCACTATATTGTGCATCTGCAACTCGTGGAATAGAAACTCCAACAGATCCTAAAACGTATTGTGTAAATCCTGAACAGTCAAATCCGCCTGAAAGTGATGTTCCACCCCAAACATATGGGTTACCTGTTGATAATGCAGCATTAATTGCTGATTGCATTGATGACAAAGATGTTCCACCCGTTGAAGGTGCTGGTGCTGGTGCTGGTGCTGGCGCTGGTGTTTTCACTGGTGCCGACGCTGGCTTTTTAGCTGGTGCTGGCGCAACTTCATTAACAGTAGGTTTGGTTACAGATACTGACGCATTTGATGAAGTTGTATTTGATTCTTGATTTGAAGAATTAGACTGAGTAGCAGGTTGTGCTTCTACTGTCTTATTCTGTTCAGCAACTGCAACTGTTTCAGTCGTGGTTGCTTCAGCTGAAACTCTAGATTCTTCTTCTTTTTGTTGATTAAAAGCTACTTGAACAGCTTTTTCAGCATCAGCTTGAGCTGTTGTGTAATCTGATACAGCTTGTTCTGCAGCTGATTTTTGTACTAAGAAAGCATCTTTATCTTCTTGAGCAGTTGACATCTCAGAAGCAAGCTGTGATACAACTACTTCTTTTTCTAACAATTGTTTTTCAAGTGAACTTTGAGTGTTTTCTAGTTGAGCCGCTAAAGCATTTTGTTGTACAATTGTTTGTTCTGTTTCAGTTTTCTTTTCAACAACCATTTTTTGGTCTTGTACTTGTTCTTCTACGAGGTTCTTGTTAGCTGTTACCATTTGATTAACAACATCTACGCGACCGATAACATCTACTAAAGATTCTGCTTCAATAACAAATTCTATGTAGTTCTGTGTATCTCCATTAGTTTGAACTGTACGTGCCTGTTTATCTAATTGTTCATTGCGTTCTTCAATCTTTTTTTCTAATGAGTCTATCTCAGTTTTTAAAGTTACCATCTCATCTTGAGACTTTTTAATATCTCCAACTAATTTTTGAGATTTTTCTTTATTAACGTTAATTGTTTTGTTTATTGTTTCTAACTGTGATTGTGTATTATTTTTCTTTGCTGATAACCCGTTTATTTTTTGATCAGCTGCATCTATGTTAGTTTGGGTTGTATTTGCTGTTTGTTTAGCTTCTTCAATCTTATCGGTGTATGCATTTGCATGAGCTGTCATAGGTAGAATAAGAGAACCAAAAGTCATTGTTCCTAAAATTGCAATTGAAAGTATTTTTTTATTCACTAGTTTTTCTCCTCCAAAATTTCATTTCTAATTTTTTATATCTTTTTTGTGTTTTGTATGTAATGTCATTATCACTCACAAGAATTAGTATAGCACGAAGAACATGTTTAAAGATTACTTTTAGGTTACAGTTAAATGTCAAATAATAGCACTTGAGAAATAGTTATAATTATTTTCTCTAATATAAAGTGCGTTATCGAATCTTATTGTTTTTTTATTTCTCTTCCTTGCTTGATTAAGTAAATAAATAGATAGATAGATTAAGGTTTTTATTATCTTCTTGCTTTTATAAAAAAGGTTAGTGTATAATGTACTGCTAGATAGTTTAATTATCTATACTACATCTTTATATATTTTAGGAGGATTTATAATGTCTAAAGATTACCGCGTATTGCTTTATTACCAATATGTTAATATTGAAAATCCTGAACAGTTTACAACTGAACATTTAGCTTTTTGTAAAGAGATAGGTTTAAAAGGCCGAATTTTAGTAGCAAAAGAAGGTATAAATGGAACTGTTTCTGGAACATATGAACAAACTCAATGCTATATAGATACTATGCATGCTGATCCACGCTTTGCTGAAACTGTATTTAAAATTGACGAAGAGAATACCTCAGCTTTCAAAAAGATGCATGTACGTTACCGCCAAGAATTAGTTACACTAAACCTTGAAGACGACATCAATCCAAACGAACTTACAGGTACTTATTTAGAGCCTAAAGAATTTCGCGAAGCTATTTTAGATAAGAATACTATTGTAATTGACGCTCGTAACGATTATGAATATGATTTAGGTCACTTTAGAGGTGCTGTCCGTCCAGAAATCCGCACTTTCCGTGAACTTCCTCAATGGATTCGCGAAAACAAAGAACAATTTATGGACAAAAAGATAGTCACTTATTGTACTGGTGGTATTCGTTGCGAAAAATTTTCTGGTTGGCTTCTTAAAGAAGGATTTGAAGACGTTGGACAACTGCATGGTGGTATTGCTACTTATGGTAAAGACCCTGAAGTTCAAGGAGAGTTATGGGATGGACAAATGTACGTATTCGATACTCGCATTAGTGTACCTATAAACCAAAAAGATCCTGTCATTGTTGGACGCGATTGGTTTGATGGTTCACCTTGTGAACGTTATGTCAACTGCGCAAACCCTAAATGTAACCGCCAGATTTTGACCTCTGTAGAGAATGAAGATAAATACTTAAAAGGTTGTTGTTATGATTGCCGTGTTGCTCCTGAAAACCTCTATGTTAAAACGAATCACTTGAGTCAAGAAGACGTTAGTGAACGTTTGGCTGCTATCGGAGAAAAACTTCCAGCAACAAGTTTATAAACCAACTGTTTTAAAAGTTGAAAAACTAGGACATATGTCCTAGTTTTTTTTCATCCTAAAATTAAAGCATCATCACTAACTCGATTGCCACTATTTTTATGAAACAATTCTAATAAATCTGGAACAGTCATTTGTCGTTTCTCTTCTCCACATACATCCACTGCTATCTGACCATTATATAACATAATCAGACGATTTCCGTATTCAATAGCATTTTCCATATTGTGAGTAATCATCATAGCAGTCAACTGTTCTTCCTTAATAATTTTATCTGTTAACTCTAGCACCATTTTACTTGTTTTCGGATCCAATGCAGCTGTGTGTTCATCTAGCAAGAGTAATTTTGGAGTTTGCAAAGTAGCCATCAGCAACGTCAAAGCTTGACGTTGACCACCAGACAATAACCCAACTTCCATTTTTAATCGTTTTTCTAAATTTAGGTCTAATTGTTTAAGTCGTTTGCAAAATTCTGTTCGTTGTTTATCTTTCACTCCTAAAGAAAGCCCTCTTTTTTTGCCACGTTTGTAAGCAACTGCTAAGTTTTCTTCTATACTTAAACGAGTGGCTGTACCCATCTTGGGGTCTTGAAAGACCCGACCAATGTGTTTTGCCCTTTCAGCAGTTTTATGACGTGTTACATCTTCTCCTGTTAAATGAATGCTTCCTGAATCTACAAAGAAACTGCCGGCAATACTATTCAACAATGTTGATTTTCCAGCACCATTTCCACCGATAATCGAAACAAATT
>JAVWJE010000031.1:0-19979 GCA_036639135.1 Carnobacterium sp.
CACCAGTTTCTTCTTTAAATATTCGAGACAGATTAGTTGGGCTGAGAAAGTAGATTTGCGCGAGTTCGTTTAAGGTAATATCTTCTATATAATGTGCCTCAAGATAATGAATGATATCATTAACTGTTTGTTGTTTTTTTTGTTCATCCGCGCTTAATACTACTTGAGTATTTTTAGTTGTTAACGCATATTTGTCTCTTAAAAGTAAAACGATTAGTTGAATAACAAAAGACTTTAACATGAGTTCAAGACCAGGTTCATTTGCTGCTCGTTCGGCGATAATTTTTTGACAAATCGCAAAGAATTCATTGTTGTGTTCTTTTAATTGAATAATAGGAGATTCTACTGGAAAGAAGTCCTTTGGAAAAAAATCCAACATGACATTACGAAAACCAATATGAAGCTGAGTATTTTTCATATCAGTGACCGAATGTTCATAGTGACTGATGCCGGGGTTAAACAAAAGAATGGTTTCTTTTTCTAAGTATACGGTTTGATCGTTAATCGTGTACAATGATTCACCCTCAATAAGGATAGAAAGTTCTAAAAAATCATGATGATGATTCCTTCCAGATGAAGGTCCAATAGTTGTTACATCAAAAACATATAAAATTTCAGGATTAAAAGTTTTAGCATTCACTTTAAACATCCATTCACCTCCAAGAAAAACATACATGCGTATTCAATCTCTTAAAAGTATAAAGTATCTTGTTAGATAGCGCAATCATTCAGCCTAATAGATGAGTTTCTTCTTTCATTGTCATTTACTCCATCTCTTTTAATAGAATACACCATTCTTTTAGTTTAAAATTTTCGTTATCCTTAAAGTACTTAGTAAATAAAAGGAGGTAAAACATATGGGAAGTATCAGATGGGTTTGGAAATACATTCGTTCTTATCGCTTTAAATTATCAATAGGAATTGGCTTAGTTATTATCGTTGCTTTATTAAATATAGTCTCACCGCTAATTGGTGGGTTAATTGTTGATGATGTTATTGTAAAAGGAAAAACAGGAATACTGGCTCCGTTGTTAATTGTGATGATTGTTGCTTCACTTTTTCGTACGGTTCTTCGATACGTGTATCAAATTATGTTTGAACGAATTGGGCAAAACGCTTTATTTAATATTCGAGAAGAAATGTTTCGTAAACTACAAGAACTAGATTTTAATTTTTTTAATAATACGCGAGTTGGCGATATTATGGCTAGAATGACTGGAGATACAGATGCGATAAGGCACGCTGTTTCATGGCTATTGTATAACGTTTTAGATAATTTTCTATTGCTTGTTTCAGCTATAGTTGTGATGGGAATAATTGAATGGCGGTTAATGGTGGCCTTGGTTTTAATCACACCTTTTATTGGAATACTGACCGTTGTATTGTCTAGGAAAGCTAATCCTGTTTTTTATCAAATTCGTGAGAGTTTTTCTAGATTAAATTCAATGGTAGAAGAAAATGTTAGTGGAAATAAAACCGTAAAAGCTTTCGCAAGAGAAAATTATGAGATAGAAAAGTTTAACCAATACAATGAAGACTATAAAAGAAGAAATTTGGAATCAGCAGCTGTTACGAAAACGTATTTGCCTGTATTAGAAACGTTGGCTGCTTTCTTATCTGTTATTACAATAGGGTTAGGAGGGCTGTTAGTCATTGATGGCAGTATGACTTTAGGAGATTTAGTGGCTTTTAATGGGTTTATTTGGATGTTAAATATTCCGATGCGTAATGTAGGTTGGTATGTTAATGATCTGCAACATTTTATTACATCAACCTATAAAATTAGAGAGTTACTAGCATCTAAACCACAGATTCCGCTTGAAAAAAGACAAACAACTCCAACCATTAGAGGGTTTGTTGAGTTTCAAGATGTGTCATTCCACTTTGCTGATGATCCTGATACAGAGGTTTTAAGTCACATTTCATTAAAAGTCTCGCCTGGTCAAACGATAGGGATTTTAGGAGAGACGGGCTCAGGGAAATCAACGTTAGTGAACTTAATTTCGCGCTTTTTTGATCCAACAGAAGGCCGAATACTCATTGATGGTCAAGACGCTAGAAGAATTAATGTACGAGAATTGAGAAAACATATCGCTATCGTGATGCAAGATGTCTTTTTATTCTCAGATACAATAAAAGAAAATATTGCTTTTGGAACACCAGAAGCTGAATTAGAAAGAGTCAAACTAATGGCTCGCGTTGCCGATGCTAGTCCATTTATCGAAAGCATGCCAGACCAATATAATACATTTTTAGGAGAACGTGGGAGTGGCTTGTCGGGTGGACAACGTCAACGGATTTCATTAGCAAGAGGATTGATGAAAGATCCTTCTATACTCATTCTAGATGATACGACTTCTGCAGTTGATATGGAGACAGAAGTTAAAATTCAAAATGAATTACAAAATGTTTCACAAAAGAAAACAACCTTTATTATAGCGAATCGTATTTCTTCTGTTAAAGCAGCTGATGAAATTTTGATTCTCTCTAAAGGCAAAATAATCGAACGAGGAACACATGCATCCTTACTCAAACTTAAAGGTGCCTACTACAAAATCTACTTGAAACAATTAGGCAAGTCAGATGACGATGAGGAGGTGCTAGATAATGGTCCAGAATAGTGCTAGAAAAGATGAAGAGCTAAAAGAAGAATTTAATAAAGAACATTTTAAACGATTAGGCGGTTACTTGAAACCATATCAAAAAGCTGTAGCAAAAATATTGCTAGTCATTTTGATATCCAATATAATTATGGTACTTGGTCCTTATCTAACAAGTATTGTTATTGACCAGGCTATACCTAATAAAGACACTGCTCAAATGGGTTGGATTATCCTTGTGTTTTCATTAGCAACGCTCGTTGGAGGTTGGTGTTCAAGGTATCGAATTCAACACATTACGTTATTAGGGCAAAATGTTTTGAAGGATATGCGGTCACAAATATTTGAGCATCTTCAAAAATTGTCTTTTTCTTATTTTGATACTCGCCCACACGGAAAGATCGTTATTCGAGTTGTTAACTACATTAATTCGTTAAGTGATTTACTTTCTAATGGGTTAATTAACGTGATTTCAGATGTATTAAGCTTAGTTGTAACACTAGTCTTTATGTTCTCAATCAATGTTAAATTGACGTTGTATAGTTTTATCTTATTGCCATTTTTATTCGTGGCTACATTATTTATTCAAAAAGCTCAACGAAAAGCTTTCCAAGAAGTTAGCAATAAACAAGCAAACTTAAATGCTTATATTCATGAAAGCATTTCAGGAATTAAAGTAACACAATCATTCACGCGTGAATCAATGAATAATGAAATATTCGCAGAAGTCAGTCAAGAACAAAGAACAACCTGGCTAAAAGCCGTTAAAATTCAGTTGTTATTAGCACCAGCTATTCAAAACATTGCGACAGTGACCATCTCACTTATTTACTTTATTGGTATAAGAGGAGTAGGTGTTGATGTATCTACAGGGATTTTAATTGCCTTTATTGGTTATGTTAATAACTTTTGGAATCCGATGGTTAATATAGGGAACTTTTACAACTCTCTTATTACTGGAACGGCTTATCTTGAACGGATATTTGAAACACTTGATATTAAGCCTGAGATTACAGATAAAGAGGATGCTTTTGTTATGCCTCCTGTAAAGGGAGATGTTGTGTTTAAAGAGGTCACCTTTGGTTATAAACCAAACCAAACTATTTTTGAACAATTATCTTTCCATGTTAAACCAGGAGAAACCATTGCAATAGTTGGACCAACAGGAGCAGGAAAATCAACAATTATTAATTTAATTAGTCGGTTTTATGATGTGAATGAGGGTGAAATTTTAGTCGATGGCATTGATATTCGAGATGTCACATTAAAATCTTTGAGAGATCAAATAGGAGTCATGTTGCAAGACACGTTTATTTTTTCTGGTACTATCATGGAAAATATACGCTATGGAAAATTGGATGCTACGGAAGAAGAAATTATAGCAGCTGCTAAAATTGTACGTGCGCATGAGTTTATCATGCAACAAAAAGAAGGATACCACACAGTGATAAAAGAGCGTGGGAGCACATTGTCAGCCGGACAACGGCAATTAATTTCTTTTGCTCGGACTTTATTATCTGATCCAAAAGTATTAATTTTAGATGAAGCGACTTCAAGCATTGATACACAAACAGAAATTCTTTTACAAGAAGGATTGGATTCTTTGTTAGAGGGAAGAACAGCATTTATTATTGCTCACCGTTTGTCCACTATAAAAAACAGTTCACGAATCTTTTATATTGCTGATAAAGAGATTCAAGAATCGGGCAGCCATCAAGAATTAATGGACCAAAAAGGGTTGTACTACAATTTGTATAAAACACAATTTGATTTACTCCAACAAATCTAAAAATAAAGGTTTTTAAAAAATAGAGGTATACACTACAGACCATTGTCGTTTGTAGTGTATTTTTTTCAGCAATAGATAATCATGTTAAATACTTAAGGTGTTGGAGACTAAAAACGCACTAACCCTATTTTTTCATAATAAACGAATTTGTACCTATTTGATGGTCCAGAAAGGGGATTATGGATAAGTTTTGGAATAGAATCGCAAACTTGTCGCTTCTGGGGAGGTTTTGGATAAGTGGTATGAAAAAGATGCTATCTTGTCCAAAATCGTGCTTTAAATCAAAAAGCACTAAAAAAGTCTTCCATTTATTGAAGACTTACTCATGTAATAGAAAGTTTTAGGCATCATTGTTTTGCTAGCGGCTAAATGAGGTGTATGATATATTTGATTAAGAGTAAGAGTAAGAGTAAGAGGAATGAAAAGAGGATGAAAATGGAAAATCAGATTTTTGAAAGTGAACACAAAATTAATTATTATGAGTGTGATGCCAATCAGCAATTGACTATTTCCATGTTGGTCAATATTATGATGCAAGTATCAGGCGAACACAGCCAGGAGCTAGGTGTAGGAGACGAAGATTTAGCTGAAAAAGGATTAGCATGGATCGTGCTTCAATACGCGATAGAAATCAAACAGATGCCAACAGCTCATCAAAAAATAAAGGTTTCAACACAAGCATTATCTTACAATAAATTATTTTGTTACCGGGAATTTAATATATACGATGAAAAGGGTACTCTTTGCGTAACCGCTAAAAGTACATTTGCTTTATTGGATATTGAAAAAAGGAAAATGGTTCGCATTCAAGATGAAGTTGTTGCACCTTTTCAAACGCCTTTTTCAAAAAAAATAATACGCACACCTAAACCTGAAAAAATAATAAATGATCAAATGGTCGAAAACGAATACCGCGTTCGTTACTTAGATATCGATACGAATTTACATGTGAACAATTCTAAGTACTTAGATTGGGCAATAGATACATTGGATTACGAATTTTTGACTACCCATAAATTGACTCATCTGAATGTTAAATTTGAAAAAGAAGTGTATTATGGCAATCAAATAAAAAGTCAAATGAGTCTCTTTGAGAACGAAGAAGGGAAATTAATTTCTGCTCACCGTATCTTGACTGGAGAGGTGGTAAACAGTGAAGCTAGCATGACTTGGGAAACAAACAAAAAGGAAGCAAACAGGTGATGAGATGGTAACAATCAACGATATTGCTAAACGAGCTGGCGTTGCTAAAAGTACTGTTTCCAGATATTTAAATGGCGGATCAGTGAGTCCAAAAACAAAAGAAAAATTAGATATAATTGTTGCAGAAACCGGTTATAGACCGAATACTTTTGCACAAAGTTTGAAAGCAAAAAAAACGAATATTATTGGAACGATTATTCCACGTTTAGATTCTTATTCCGCAAATGAAGCTTTAATTTCTATTGATGAAGGATTAAGAAAGAAGAATTTTCAATTGTTAATCATTCATACAAATCAAGACTCTCAAAGAGAAATTGAAAGTATTTATTCATTAGCGAGTCAAAAGGTTGCAGGAATTCTTTTATTCGCGACAGTTATCACAAAAGCTCACAAAAAAGCGATTGTTGATGTAGGTATTCCAGTTATTTTACTAGGGCAACAAGCGGATGGTTTTTATTCAATCGTCCACGACGAATATGATGCAGGTTTTAAACTAGGTAAATATGCTACTGACTTAGGACATAAAAAATTTTTATATTTTACTGTTTTTGAAGCTGACGTGGCAGTAGGACAACTGCGTAAAAAAGGAGTATTAGATGCCTTAAAAGAAACAAAAGAGAGTACAGTTGAAATAATTGAAACGAGTTTTACTTTTGAACGAGCATACCAACAGATTTTAGCAGTATTACCCTCAGTAAAAGCTTCTTATATTATTTGTGCAACAGATAATATTGCACTCGCCGTTTTAAAAGCAGCACATCAATTGAAAATAGAGATTCCAGATGTGTTTTCATTAGCTGGATTTGGCGGCTATCAAATTACGACGGTCGTTTCACCAACAATCACGACTGTAAAGTATGCGTACCAAGAGTTAGGTGAAACAGCAGTTGAAAACTTACTTTTATTGTTGGAAGGATTACCAATTCCTAAGAAAACAGTTTTGAAAAATGAATTAATAAAAAATCAATCGACGAAAAGATGGAATTAAACTAGAAAAACCCTATTGAACCTTTTCACTAATAACTCTTATGGTTAGACTTGTAGTGAAAAGGATCAGTTTTTTTGATTTTGCATAAAATTCATTTAACTAAATACAATTAAAAAACAGTTAATACTAGACAAACTAAATAAAAGCGGTTACAATTAAATGGAACCGGTACCTAAAATAAAAAGCAATTATAAGGAGGAAATCAAATGACGGAGAATCAAAGAATTGCCAAAGAAGTTATTGCAGCAGTAGGTGGGAATGAAAATATTCAATCAGTAGCTCACTGTGCAACTCGTTTAAGAATCATGGTAAAGAAAGAAGAAAGTATTGATAAAGAGGCAGTAGAAAATATTGATAAGGTAAAGGGAGCATTTTATAATTCTGGACAATTTCAAATCATTTTCGGAACCGGTACCGTTAATAAGATTTATGAAGAAGTTATTGGTTTAGGAGCCCCTTCTAGTTCAGCAGGTGAAATGAAACAAGAAGTTAAAAAACAAGGAAATATCTTCCAACGGATGATTCGTACCTTTGGAGATGTGTTTGTTCCTATTATCCCAGTATTGGTTGCAACAGGTTTATTTATGGGGTTGCGTGGTTTATTAACGCAAGAACAAGTATTGGCGGTCTTTGGTTTAGTGCCAGCAGATATTAGTGCAAATTTTTTATTGTACACACAAGTACTAACTGATACAGCATTTGCTTTTTTACCAGCTTTAGTCGCATGGTCAGCATTTAAAGTATTTGGCGGCTCTCCTGTTATTGGGATTGTTTTAGGTTTGATGTTGGTTAACCCGGCCCTTCCAAACGCATATGAGGTCGCAGGCGGTACCATTAGTCCGATTACAATGTTTGGCTTCATTCCTGTAGTTGGCTATCAAGGAACGGTTCTACCGGCCTTTATTGCTGGTTTTGCTGGAGCTAAATTGGAAAGATGGATTCGCAAACGTGTACCAGAATATTTAGATTTATTGCTTACACCGTTTTTGACATTATTGATTATGAGTATCTTATCGTTATTTTTGATTGGTCCCGTTTTTCACTCACTAGAAGAAGTTGTATTAAATGCAACCATTTGGGCATTAGGTTTACCGTTTGGTTTAGCAGGATTAATCATTGGTGGTTTAAATCAAATTATTGTTGTAACAGGTATTCATCATCTGTTTAATTTCCTAGAGATCCAATTATTAGCTAATACAGGTGTAAACCCGTATAACGGCATTATCACAGCAAGTGTAGCTGCACAAGGCGGAGCTTCATTAGCAGTGGCCATGAAAACAAAATCTAAGAAATTGAAAGCTTTAGCTTACCCTTCAACGTTATCTGCTTTCTTAGGTATCACAGAACCAGCTGTATTCGGTGTGAATTTGAGGTATGTTAAGCCATTCATTTTTGGTTTGGTCGGAGGAGCAGCTGGAGGATTTTTCGGAAATATCATGGGAATAGAAGCAACAGGTATGGCCGTGACAGTTATTCCAGGAACATTATTGTATTTGAATAATCAAATCGTTTGGTATTTACTAACGAATGTAATTGCAATTGCAGTAGCTTTTGTCTTAACTTATTTATTCGGTTATAGTGATAAAATGAAAGATGAAATAGAAGGGCGAAAGGAAGCTTAAAGATGGCACAGAATAAAAAAAAAGGAAAATATGAGCTAGGGTACCACATCACAGCTCCTAAAGGGTTGCTAAATGATCCCAATGGATTGATTCAGTTTAGAGGAATCTACCACGTTTTCTACCAATGGAATCAAGAGGGTACTACCCATTCAACTAAAAGCTGGGGTCATGTCACTTCGAATGATTTAATTCATTGGACTACTCAGCCAGTAGCGTTAGAACCCAATAAGTGGTTTGATAAAGATGGTTGTTATTCAGGAAGCGCAGTATCTTTTGAAAACAAATTATATCTATTTTATACCGGTAATGTTCGAAATGAAAAAAATGAACGTGAAAGTTATCAATGTTTAGCTGTCTCAGAGGACGGAATAAACTTTGAAAAAAAAGGGCCTGTAATCAAGCAACCGCCGGGCTATACAGCGCATATAAGAGATCCAAAAGTGTGGCAGGCAAAGAATGGTGATTGGTGGATGTTATTGGGCGCTCAAAAAAAAGATTTAACTGGTGATGCATTAATTTACCACTCAACTAACTTAGTTGACTGGATGTGTAAAGGGTCTTTAATAGATCATATGGATGATTTTGGTTTCATGTGGGAGTGTCCTGATTTAGTCCATTTCGAACAGGAATCAGTTTTTATTTTCTCTCCACAAGGACTGAAAGCTAAAGGCGATGAGTTTAATAATCTTTATCATTCTGGTTATTTAACAGGCGTATTTACAAAAGAAGGGAAGTTTCTACCAGATACAAAATTATTTAAAGAACTAGATAGAGGGTTTGAGTTTTATGCTCCTCAGACCTTTCAAGATTCAAAAGGAAGGCAAATCCTATTTGGCTGGATGGGTGTGATGGAGCCAGAAGTTGAAGCAGCCGTGCCAACTATTAAACATGGCTGGATACACAATTTAACGATTCCGCGAGAGTTGATCTATGCTGACAATCAATTAAAGCAGCAACCAGTGGTGGAGTTAAAACAACTTAGACATGGGTTACCCCAAGTTATAATAGGAAAAACGAACCAATCATTCCAGTTGCTTACATTACAAAATGAGATTCTATTCGATTGGAAAAAAACTGCAGGATCATTTATGTTTCAAATTAGAAAAGAAATTGTAGTAGAGTATGATGAAAAAAAGCGCCGAATAAAAGTAACACGTACAAGCTGGCTAAATGGCAACAAAGAATCACGTGCAGTTACACTAAAGGGGCCATTGACTCAAATGCAATGGTTTCTTGAAAGTTCTACACTAGAACTCTTTGTTAATAATGGTGAAGAAGTGTTTTCTTTACGGTATTTCCCAGAACAAGAAGAAAATAGAATTGATATTTGTTTTTGTAGAACAGGTAAAGAACCAGAGATTACAGTGTATTCTTTAGAACAATAAAAAAAGAAGGTCGATTTCTCTAAAAAAATAGAGAAATCGACCTTCTTTTTTAAAAATACTGAGCAATTTCAGCTAAGTCTTTAGTAGTGTCTAAAGCAACCATGAGTTTAATTCGTGCTTTAGGACCGGTTAACCCATTGGTAAAGATAACTCCAGCCTCATGCAGTTGTTTTCCTCCACCTAAATAATCGTATACATCTTGTGCGATTCCATTAAATGAACGAGAAACTAAAACAACCGGGATATTTTTGTCTAGCAATTCTTGTAATGCAGGTAAGACTGCTGGTGGCAAATTTCCCGCACCTAAAGCTTCAATTACTAGTCCATCGGTTTCAGGTTTATTTAAAGCTTCAAAAAGCGTGCCATCCATTCCAGCATAAGCTTTTAATACATAGACATTTTTATCAACAGAAGAGATAGAGAACTTTTCTTCAGTAATAAGCTTTTGAAAAAATAAGACTTCGTTCTTGGAAATCAAACCGATGGGTCCAAAAGTAGGGGTTTGAAAGGTAGCGACATTTGACGTATGAGTCTTAGTCACATAACGAGCGGTATGAATTTCATCATTCATGACAACTAAAACACCTTTATTTTTAGCTTCATTAGATAAAGCAACCCAAACAGCACTTTGAAAGTTGTATAAGCCATCTGAACCAATTTCATTACTTGAACGCATAGCACCGGTAAGAACAATAGGCAAAGCATGACTTAACGTTAAATCTAAAAAATAAGCCGTTTCTTCTAATGTATCGGTTCCATGAGTAATAACCACACCATCGGCTTCATGTGAGAAAATAGCTTGTTCAATTCGATTTTTTAAAGCCAACATTTCTTTAGGCGTAATGTGTGGCGAAGGCAGCTGGAAAAAATCTTCTACAATTAAATGCGCTTCTTCATCAAATAAATGGCTATGTTTTTGTAATGGATTTTCAGCATTAGGGTGTACCTTACCGGTTGTTTGGTCTTCACTCATAGCGATTGTTCCACCGGTATGTAAAACCAAAATAGTTTTCAAATAAATTGTCCTCCTTATTGTTAAAAGTGAATAGCTTAATCCAAACTCACTCTTGGTTTAAAAAAATTAATTAAAAAATGGGTTAAGCATTTTTTCTTGGCCGATAGTAGATTCTTCGCCATGGCCTGGGTAAATTTTCATCGTATCTGCTAATGTAAAGAGTCGTTCTTTAATACCATTTAATAGATCCTCCGTATTGCTAAAGGGTAGATCAGAACGACCCACGCTGTTTTTGAATAAAGCATCACCTGTGACGACAAAATCAGAAAAAATAAAACTTACTCCACCAGGAGAATGTCCTGGAGTAGGAACGACTCGAAAATCTAATCCACCGATACTGTAATCTTTCATCGTTTCGAATTCAAATTCAGCAGGTTGAGCGATGATGGGGTGTGTAAGAGACTGCGAAAGATTTAAGGCAGGATTCATTAGCCAGTCTTTTTCTAATGGGCTAACGTAAACAGGAACAGGATAAGTTTTGCGAGTCTCTTCTAGTGCTCCAATATGATCATAATGACAATGAGTCAGTAAGATAGCTTTAGGTGTGACTTGTAGGTCTTCAATAGTGTTCATGATTTTTTGGAAATCAGCTCCTGGATCCACAATTAAAGCAGTTTGATTTTCATAAATAATGTAGCAATTTTCCTCGATGCTTCCGGTAACAAGTCGTTTGATTTTAGTCATTATTAAGACTCCTCTCATTTCTATTCATGACCAGTATACTCGAAAAACATGAAAATCAAAAGTTCTACAATGGTTTATAAAAAGATGCAATTGTTTTATTTTTTAATTTTCCTCAAATGAATGCTATAATCTAATAAGATAGCTTCGTTTAGTGAAAAGAAAAAAACTGATTTCTTTACTCAATTTAGTTGTAATGGAATTTATGGAATGAAAATTGTGAGAG
The DNA here is from genome assembly GCA_036639135.1 of Carnobacterium sp. Taxonomy (GTDB): domain Bacteria; phylum Bacillota; class Bacilli; order Lactobacillales; family Carnobacteriaceae; genus Carnobacterium_A. The sequence goes on from JAVWJE010000031.1 coordinate 11,510, forward strand.
ACTACTAAGTTAGTGGATAAAAAGCTATATTTAAGCGGAAATCCTGTTATACTAATAAAAATAAAACAAATGAGTGAGGTTATTATGAAGAGAAATATGTTTGAAGAATTTAATATAGGACAAGAACTGGTCGAAGCACTAGAGAGTTTACGTTACTATAAACCAACTGCAGTCCAAAAAGAAGTTTTACCTTTAGCTTTAGCAAAAAAAGACGTGATTGTTGAGTCACAAACGGGTAGTGGAAAAACAGTCAGTTACGGTGTTCCGTTATGTGAAAATGTCTTATGGGAAGAAAATCATCCACAAGCGTTAGTTTTAGTGCCAACGAGAGAACTTGCATTACAAGTAAAAGAAGACATTACTAACATTGGTCGATTGAAAAGAATAAAAGCAACAGCTGTCTTCGGAAAATCATCTTTTGAGACACAAAAATCAGAATTAAAACAAAAAAGCCATATTGTGGTTGGGACTCCCGGACGAGTACTAGATCATTTACAAAAAGGAACGTTTAAAGTTGATAAATTACGTTATTTAGTGATTGATGAAGCAGATGAAATGTTGAATATGGGCTTTATTGATCAGATGGCTGCTATTATTGAATTTTTACCAGAAGAACGTCAAACTTTGTTGTTCTCAGCTACAATGCCAGCAGAAGTGGAAAGACTAGCTAGTTTCTATATGAAAGCAGATAAAGTATTGGTTAAGATTGAAGCAACAGAGCAATCTAAACCCAAAATTGTCCAATCCTATTTAAGAGTTGAGCCAGATAAAAAACCAGAACAACTTTTGGATTTATTAACGATTGAAAATCCAGATAGCTGTATGATCTTTTGTAATACACAAGAAGCCGTTAACCAGTTGTATACCTTCTTGAATAAAGCGGGCTTGACCATTGATAAGATACACGGTGGGATGGTACAAGAAGATCGCTTTAGCGTGATGGATGATTTCAGAAAAGGGAAATTTCGTTATTTAGTAGCGACTGATGTTGCAGCTCGCGGAATTGATATCGATAATGTGACACACGTTATCAACTATGATGTCCCTGTAGAAAAAGAAAGTTTTGTTCATCGCACAGGAAGAACAGGACGTGCTGGCAAAACAGGAACCGCCTTAACATTGGTGACTCCAAAAGAAAGACCTTGGTGGCAAGAAGTTAGAGAATATGCCCAACAAGAAATAACAGAGATTACACCACCCAATAGTCGTTTTGTGCAATCGCACAAAGCAGCATTTGAAAAGAAAATGCAAGAACGTTTAATAGTAAGAACAGCTCGCAACAAAGAACTAAACCGTGGGATCACAAAAATTTATTTTAATGGTGGCAAAAAGAAAAAATTAAGAGCTGTTGATTTCGTTGGAACGTTAACGAATATTCCGGGAATCAAAGCCGATGATATTGGGATTATTACGATTCAAGAAAACGTAACATATGTAGAAGTATTGAATGGCAAAGGTCCAAGAGTCATTGAAGAAATGAAAGAAAGAACCATTAAAGGCAAGCAATTAAAAGTTCACAAAGCAAATAAATAAAAATAGCCGCTACCCAACTTCACAAAGTTGGGTAGCGGCTATTTTTATGAAAATCCTTATTTAGCATAAAGTTCTTTAATTTGTTGTTGAACGGTTTTGTTTTCTAAGAACTCTTCATAAGTCGTATCTGCACGGTCAACGACACCATTAGGAGTAATTTCGATAATACGATTTGCAATGGTTTGAACAAATTGGTAGTCATGTGATGCGAATAACATCGCACCTTTAAACGTCATTAAACCATCATTTAAAGCAGTGATAGATTCTAAATCTAAATGGTTTGTTGGATCATCTAATACTAACACATTTGCTTTACTCAACATCATTTTAGATAACATACAACGAACTTTCTCGCCTCCGGAAAGAACACCGATTTTTTTCAAAACATCTTCACCAGAGAAAAGCATACGACCTAAGAAACTACGTAAGAAAGTATTGTCACTTTCTTCTTGTGATGCAAATTGACGTAACCAATCGACAATAGTCATATCAGATTGTTCAAATTCTGAAGTAGTATCTTTTGGCAAGTAAGTTTGAGAAGTTGTCACTCCCCATTTAAATGTGCCTGAATCAGGCTCCATTTCGCCCATGATAATCTTGAACAGAACGGTGATAGCAGCTTCATTCATACTAGTGAAAGCAACTTTATCATCTTTATTTAAAGCGAAGCTAATATTGCTTAATATTGTTTTGCCATCAATTGTTTTTGAAATATTTTCAACACGGATTAAATCATTTCCGATTTCTCTATCTGGAGAAAATCCGACAAATGGGTAACGACGTGAAGAAGGTTGGATATCGTCTAAAGTGATTTTTTCTAGTGTTTTTTTACGTGAAGTCGCTTGTTTAGATTTAGATGCGTTCGCACTGAATCGAGCGATAAAGTCTTGCAATTCTTTAATTTGATCTTCTTTTTTAGCATTTGCATCACCAGCTAATTTACTAGCTAATTGGCTTGATTCTAACCAGAAGTCATAGTTACCTGCAAAAACTTTGATTTTACCAAAGTCGACATCGGCCATATGAGTACAAACTTTGTTTAAGAAATGACGGTCATGGGAAACAACGATAACGGTGTTTGGAAAGTTAATTAAAAACTCCTCTAACCATTCGATTGATAATTTATCTAGACCATTGGTAGGTTCATCAAGTAAAAGAACGTCTGGTTTGCCAAATAGTGCTTGGGCTAAAAGAACTTTAACTTTTTGTCCTCCAGATAATTCACTCATTTTAGTATCATGTAGATTATCTAAAATGCCTAAACCTTGAAGTAAAACAGCAGCTTGAGGTTCTGCTTCCCAACCGTCTAATTCTGCAAATTCGCCTTCTAATTCAGCAGCACGGATACCATCTTCATCTGTAAAGTCTTCTTTCATATAGACAGCGTCTTTTTCTTTCATGATTTCATACAAACGCTCATGTCCCATAATAACAGTTTCCAAAACAGTGTATTCTTCATAACCATAATGATCTTGTTTTAAGGTCGTTAAACGTTCGTCAGGGCCAAGTGCGATATTTCCAGTTGAAGGAGCAATTTCACCAGATAAAATTTTTAAGAAAGTCGATTTACCTGCTCCATTAGCACCAATTAAGCCATAGCAGTTGCCGGGGATGAATTTAATATTGACTTCATCAAATAATTTGCGATCAGAAAATTCTAAACTAACATTAGATACTGTAATCATTTATTTTATTTACCTCTATTCTATAGTATATCTAGCCTATTTTAACATGGATAGAGACTGAAATCTATGCTAAAAAACTTATTTTCATTATTTGTACTGAACTTATTGGAAAGCTTGCTACGTAAACTAAAAAGCTTGCTTTTTAACAAAACAAACCTCTTTATTTATCTGAAAACGTTATTTTTTTAATTTATTAACTAGTTTTCCTGAACTAAAGAAACCAATTCCTAAAGAACCTAACACAAGTAAGAAAGAAGGCAATAGTTGATTCATCCCGATACTAAAAAAGACATCACGAAGGACTAGATAACCAATAAAAATTAAAGCACCACTTAAAATAAAACCTATCACATAAAATAAAAGCATATGAATAAAAGAAGACGAATGGGTTGAATTTGTTTTTTCATCAGGGTTATCCATGCTGCCACCGCTATGCATGAGATGAGGACCATCAAATTTATTATTCGCATTATTTCTGCCAACGTTTACTCTATCGTACATCGAATTCTTCATATTGCTGTTTCTATTGTGTTTGATTTGTTTATCTCGATCACTCATTTTTATCATCCTCCTAAAAATTAAACTCTCTAAAATCTCATATCTTAACGATTAACTTCGGTAAATAAGTAAATGAATAAATTGTCTTCACAAAGTACATGCAACTGATTGCGGTAATTACGAGATCGACTATAAATTCGCCACTTTTTAATGATAGAGGCTTTTAAAGATACTAGATCGGTATCGTGTAGAGAGACGCTTAGAAAAGAATCTGTTGCATTAACAAGTAAATTATCTAATGAATCAGACTCATTTTTTAATTCTGATTCTGCTTTTGTTAAAACATGAATGTTTTCGGAACGGTAAAGTGGGTCTCTTTTTAAGGTTATCTTGTCCATTTCAAAAGCAAATAAGACGCCACTGTCCATAGAAGGTTCATTGAGTGATAAAGAGAGTGGCAGTTCCTGAATAAAAGAATCATTCCTTTTAGTCGAATGAATGGGTTCGTCTGTTATTAACTCTAATAAGCCTTTTTTTTCATTTATATTTAATAAATGGGTATCTGTTTTATTTTTTCCATACTGAAATAAGTCATGTTTGTTCCATGTTGTTTTAGATGTGTAGCGAGTACTCAGTTGGAATAATCTAGGTGATAGTTGAGTAATGGGTTCAGTAAATAAATAGTGAGAAGAAACTGAGTATTCAAATAATCCATTTTCACCAGCCGCAAGTGCCATTCTTCCTTGTACTGAAAGATTAATTTGAAAAATCGGAATAGAAGAGATCCGTTTTTTTGTTTCTTTTTTAGACATTAAAGAATAACGATAAAATCCAGAAGCATCAGAATAGTATAAAACATGATCGAAAATGGCGCTATCATAGATGGGTTCTGAAAAGGAGATAGTCTTTTCTTTGAAAGGCTCCAATGCTTTAAGCTGAACCGTTAATTGTTCTGAAGGTTGAGGTTCAAAGTAAATCGTTCGATTTACAAAAGCTAAGTGTTTCATCCATTTATTCCAATCGTATACAACTAACTCATTTGTTGATAACCACAGATAGAATTTTCCACTGTAGAGTTGGAAATCTTGAAAGGTTCCATTAATGGTAATTTTAGTTGTTAAAACATGTTCGAAATCCATTTTGCTCTCCCTTTCATTACGTGTTTGTCTTTCATCTATTGTATCATTTTTAACTCAACTTGCGGAATCAAGATGATAAAATGGATTAAATAGTTTAGTATAGTTGGTTATTTCAGTATGAAATGAGACAATAAAGGCAAACATAAAAATGGAGGACTAATAAAAATGACAAAAAAAGGAATCTGGTTAGCTTACGAAACGACAAAAGAACAATTAGAGATCATTAAAAAAATAGCACCCAACTTTGAATTAATTAAGGGTTGGGACGAAAAAATAGAGACAGACTTTCCGTTAGAGAACATCGAGATTATTTATGGCTGGAAAGGTCAAAAAAGTAATGAACTGTTAAATAATCAAAAAAGCAACTTAAAATGGATTCAAGGGCAAGCTGCGGGAGTAGATTTTTTAAATTTAGATGGATTAAAGAAAAACAACGTATTATTAACCAATGGTAGTGGAATTCATAGCATTCCTATTACAGAATCTGTCTTCGGAATGCTCTTGTCTTACACAAGAGGCATTCAAGAAGCCATAAAAAACCAATTAACAAATACTTGGGACCAAACAGAAAGCTTAATGGAAATACATGGAAAAACAATCATGATTGTTGGGACTGGAAAAATTGGCAAAGAAGTTGGCAAAATGGCAAAAGCTTTTAACATGAAAACTATTGGGATAAACAGTAGCGGACATAAAGTCGAGTTTATGGATGAAACTTATGCTCAAGAAGAGTTAAAGGTACAGGTATCTAAAGCAGATATAGTTGTAAATATTTTACCTTTAACGAAGAAAACGACACATTTCTTTAATGATGAATTGTTTGATTCTTTTAAAAATAAATCACTCTTTTTGAATGTTGGGCGCGGCCCATCAGTAGATATTTCAAGTTTAATTCGAGCCTTAGATAGTGGGAAACTAGTTTTTGCAGGATTAGATGTTTTTGAACAAGAACCGCTTAAAGAAGAGAGTCCTTTATGGAATCGTGACGATGTATTGATCACTCCTCATATATCTGGTATAGCAGAAAACTTCAAAAAACGTCTATTTGCTATCTTCGAAGAGAATTTAAAAGCTTATATTGCGAATGAGACTCTGCCGTTAAACGTTGTAGATTACGAAAAAAGCTATTAAAAATAAGTAAAAAAGTTAGAATGTACTTTTGTGCATGCTAACTTTTTTATTTAAACTGATTTTTATAAAAACAATATTGTTTTTTATGAATTCTTTTAAAATGCTGTAAGAATAGGTTTGTAAAATATCTTTTTCAGAAACAGTCCACGTTTCAAATTATTTTTCTAATTTCTTTGACTACGATATAAAGGGTTGTTAATCTATTTGAGTAGCAGAATGAAAAGGATAACAAAAAGAAAATAATTGAGGAGATGGAATAACTTGAAAAAAAAGATAATTTTAGGATTAATAGCCGTTGCTAGCTTAACTTTGGGCGCATGTGGCTCGAAAGAAAAAAAGGAAACGCAAAATGAACAAACTGCATGGGAAAAAATTGAAGAACGGGGGAGTTTAAAAGTTGCGACATCGGGAACTCTTTACCCAAGTTCATTTCATGAAAAAGAGACAGATAAATTAACGGGTTATGAAGTGGAAGTTATCCGCGAAGTTGCAGATCGTTTGAAACTAGACATAGATTTTACTGAAATGGGAGTAGACGGCATGTTAACGTCGGTTAATAGCGGTGCTATTGATATAGCAGCTATGGGAATTGATCGTGATGGAGAAGATGTGGATAAATACAATTATACTATTCCTTACAAATACTCTTATGGAGCGATGGTTGTTAGAAAATCAGATAATTCGGGAATTGAAACGTTAGAGGATTTAAAAGATAAAAAAGCAGCAGGGGCAGCAACGACATCTTATATGAAAGTTGCTCGTCACTATAAAGCTAAAGAAGTTATTTACGACAATGCAACAAATGATCAATACCTAAGCGATGTAGCTAATGGTCGTACGGATGTCATATTAAATGATTACTATTCTCAAAAATTAGCAGTAGCAGCATTGCCAGAAATTCCAGTAAAAGTACACGATATTTTTTACAACCCTTCAGAAACAAATTATTCCATGAAAAAAGGCAATGATATTTTAACAAAAAAAATAAATGCAACATTAGAAGATATGATTGCGGATGGAACATTATCGACCTTGTCTAAAGAATTTTATGCTGGAGAAGATGTAACGAAACAAATAGAGTACGATTTCCCGAAAATAGAACTAGCAGAATAGAAAGACGGTGAACGTGGATGCTTGATGTTTCGTGGCAATATATCTTTGATCCTATTTTAGCGCTAACTAGTTTGCCTTACGTTTTAAAAGGACTAGGATACACACTAGGGATTTCGGTTACAAGTATGATACTAGGAATGGCGCTTGGATTTCTTCTAGCCATTATGCGGATGTCTAATTATAAAGTTTTTAATGTACTCTCGAGAATTTATATTTCTTTTATGAGAGGGACTCCTTTACTTGTTCTTTTATTTATTCTTTATTTTGGATTTCCATTTATCGGGATTCAGTTTTCAGCTGTAAATGCAGCAATCATTGGTTTTAGTCTGAGCTCGAGTGCGTATATTGCTGAAATTTTACGTTCAGCATTGAATGCGGTTGATAAGGGACAATGGGAAGCCGCTTATGCTTTAGGATTAAAATGGGCAGTTGTGATGCGTAAGATTATTGTTCCACAAGCAATGCGGATTGCCGTTCCACCATTGAGCAATGTCTTGTTGGATTTAATCAAAGGAACAGCATTAGCAGCTATGATTACTGTTCCAGAAATGTTTCAGCAAGCTAAGATTGTAGGTGGAAGAGAGTTTGACTATATGACAATGTATATTTTAGTAGCTTTAGTTTATTGGGCTATTTGTAGCTTATTTGCTCTCTTTCAAAACTATCTTGAAAAAAAGATGGCTGTCTATACAAACTAAAAAATAATAGGAGTTACTAAGTAAGAAAAACAGTTTTAAAAAAGACTCTCTTTTTTAAAGCTGTTTTTGTTTTGTAATGAATGACTAACCAAATTAAAGAATCTTAAAAGAAATTGTTTCTTGAAGTCAGTGTCAAAAAAGGATATAGTCATAAGAACTGAAAAAAGTGTCTTAAAAAGGAGTATGATATGATAAAAACGAATGAACAAAAATTAACCTTTTCTTCCTATCTTTATATCGGTTCAATGTTATTTGGTTTATTTTTTGGTGCTGGCAACTTAATTTTTCCAGTACATATGGGTCAACTTGCTGGATCAAACGTTAGTTGGGCAACAGTAGGATTTTTAATTACAGGCATTGGATTGCCTTTTTTAGGAGTAGTTGCCATCGGCGTTTCCAACAGTAGTGGATTATTTGAATTATCTAGTCGCATTCATCCTTATTATGGTTATTTTATGACTACAGCATTATATTTAACGATTGGACCATTTTTTGCTTTGCCAAGAACGGGGACTGTTTCTTATGAAATCGGTCTTGCTCCTTATATTGCAGAACAATACCAAACTTTAGGATTAGCACTCTTCACAATAGCCTTTTTTGGTTTGGCATTGCTACTCTCGTTAAAGCCTACTAAAATACTAGTTTACGTTGGAAAAGTATTAAATCCACTATT
>JAVWJE010000032.1:0-19726 GCA_036639135.1 Carnobacterium sp.
CCTACAATATCACTCCACAAGATAGTATATTGAATAGACATGGTGATCAGGCTTACATGGAACGAAACATTCGTCAAGCAGGCGGAGCGACAAACTTTGAGGCTATTATTACTTATCCTAATACTGAAACGCAGATTCCAAGCAAGTATAGATATACGTATACTATTCTTGGAAATAATATCGTAGATGAATTTGTGAATGGTAATCCTGATGAATACAACAAAGAGCAAGGGTTAACAACAAGTGAGTCAACTGAAAGTGAACCCTCACCAGAAAGTTCTATTGTAGAACCAGAAAAACCTAGTGGAGACATTTCTTCAGTCGATACAAATAATAATGGAATGGTAACAATCAAAGAAGCAAAAGATGCTGGATTCTCCATGCCCATAAAAAAGGACCATTGGCTTTATATTTACATGCGTGATAACGATGGTGATGGAATGGTTGGAGAATAAGAAAGTTCCTTTTTATTTCTTCTATCTTGTTATATTACTCGAAAGTATATTTTTTTCTCAGCCTATTCATATAATATTAAAAAAAATCAGTTAAATAAAAATTTGCTCTATTTTAAAATGTACTGGGTTGGGTGTCAATCAGTAGCGTGCAAAACTTTAGCTAAGTACTCAATAATAAAGAGGATGGGTAACTTAGAAGTGACGTCTTGGCCGCTAAATTTTTCTGTTGGAAGATAATAAGAAATATTTGCATCAGATAGTTTTGCAATAGTCGAATTTGGATTATTGGTAATGGAGATGATACTTGAGTTTCTAAAGTTAATGTTACTCAAATAGTTGATAACTTCAGTTGTTTCTCCAGAAACACTTATAGCAATTACACAACAATTTTCCATTAGCTCTTTTGAAATGTAATTTTTGGGATTGGTTATTGAGTCTTCAATTCGTAGGGACATTTTGGAGAGTGAGGAAAAATAAGTAGCACCATAGCTTGCCATAATATCTGATGTTCCAACACCCAAAAAAAGCACGAAGTCTTTACTTTTTAGATGTGCAACTGCTTCTTTAATTTGTTGTTGGAATTCTTGCTCATTTGTTCTATTTAAGAAATTACTGTAAACGAAAGTATCAAAATTTAAAGAATCAGTTGAAATGTTTTGGTTTTCTATATATATTTTCATTCTTATTTTAAATTCATTAAATCCATCGCATTGGAATTTTTTACAAAAACGTTGAATAGTAGCAACACTTGTATGGGTTTTTCTAGCTAACTCTCTGATACTAATATAAGGAATAATGTTTAAATTATTTGAAACAAAATGGTATATCTTATAGTCAATATCGCCTAATTCGGGTAAATAATCTAAAAACAACATATTTTCATCTCCTTTACGATACGCATCGTATCAATAATAATACTGGTATCATTATAACATTGCTGTACCTGATTCCTCAATAACTATTCTTTTTTTAGTTTTTAATGGTAAATTGTATTTAAGTTATTAGCTAATAATTTTATGTAAACGATTACGAAAAACGTAGATAAGGTTTGAGATACATAATTGTGTCTCAAGCTAAAAATAGGAGGAAAAGTGTATGAAAAATTATATTAATTTTTTAGAAACTAAAGTAGCTCCCTTTGGTAGCAAGTTGGGGATGCAAAGACATTTAGTTGCAATAAGAGATGGAATTGTAATCTCGATGCCTTTAGTTATCATCGGATCAATTTTCTTGATTTTTTCTAATTTACCTATTCCAGGATATAGTGAGTTTTTAAGCAGTTATGGCAACTTAGGACAATGGTTTAATAAAATTGTTGATGGGTCGTTTGGCGCTATGGGATTAGTTGCAAGTTTCTCTATAGCTTACAGTTTAGCAAAACACTACAATATTGATGGTATTTCAACAGGAGTTATATCCTTGTCTTCTTTTCTGATAGTAACCCCGAATTTAGTAAGTGGTGAGGGTGCAGCAGGAGTTCCATTATTATATTTAGGAAGTCGAGGCCTCTTTATTGCAATGATTATAGGTCTATTAACAACAGAAATATTTAGATGGTTTGTAAAGAAAGATATCAGAATTAAGATGCCAGAAACAGTGCCACCTGCAGTTTCAAAATCATTTGCAGCATTGATTCCAGGTTTTGTAATTATTTTGTTGTTTGGTATCGTTTACCAAGCGCTATTAATAGCAAATTTTTCTAATATTCATGATTTAATTTTAGTGGTTTTTAATAAACCTTTAACTTTTCTTGGTGGTACATTATTAGGAACTATATTAGCTGTTGGGTTAAATTCTGTTTTTTGGTTTATTGGTTTACACGGAGGCAATATTGTTGGATCTGTCATGGGTCCAATATGGTTAATGAACACAGATGCTAACAGGATTGCTTTTCAGGCAGGTAAAGAAATGCCACATATTTTTACTGCACCTTTTACAGACAGTTTTGTATATGTTGGTGGTGGTGGTGCTATATTTTCATTAATTATTTTATTGACTTTCTTTGCTAAAAGTCAGGAGGGTAAGACACTTGGTAAACTAAGTTTTATACCCGATATTTTTAATATTAGTGAACCTGCAATGTTTGGTATTCCAATAGTCATGAACCCAACGTTATTGATCCCATTTGTTTTAGCTCCCATGGTGAATACCATTATTTCTTATTTGGCAATGTCATCTGGAATAGTTGCTAAAACTGTAGGAATTGCAATACCGTGGACCACTCCACCAATTATAAGTGGCTATTTAGCAACTGGTGGTGCAATTAGTGGTGCTGTTTTACAAATATTTTTGATTCTCATCGATATTATAATTTATTATCCATTCTTTAAGATGTTAGATAAAGAAAAATTAAAAATAGAGAAAGTATAGAAAGGAAACTAGCGATGAAAAGATTATTGAATTGTAATGCAAGTGACTTTATTAATATTGAAAGAGAAAGTTTAAAGCAAGCTATTTTGGCTAGCGAAGGACGAACTATATGTTCAGAAAATGTTGCAACTAGTCAACCTTATGATCCTAATATAACGAATGGAGAAGTAGCTAAAAGCTTTGGCGCTGATCTAATTCTCCTTAATGCATTTGACTGCTTTAATCCTGTTATAAAAGGAATTTCAAAAGATGAAGTAAACCCTATTAAAAAATTAAAAGAATTAACAGGTCGACCAGTTGGAATAAACTTAGAACCTGTTGATAAATCAGCTTCAATGTTAGAAGAAAGAGCTGAATTAGAACCTGGTCGTATTTGTAGTCAAAAGACAATAAAAAAAGCTCAGCAATTAGGTGTTGATATAATTTGTTTAACAGGAAACCCAGGAACAGGAGTTTCAAATGTTCAAATAAAAGAAGCAATTAAAAATGTTAGAAAAAACTTTACCGGTTTAATTATTGCTGGTAAAATGCATGGTTCTGGTGTTAGTGAATCTGTTTTACCTGATCAAGAAACAATTTCTGAGTTTATAGAAAGTGGGGCAGATGTAATTTTAGTCCCAGCACTAGGAACAGTTCCTGGTTTAAGTGATAACGAGTATTATTCTATTGTAAGTAGCATCAGAAAAAGAAATACTCTAGTAATGTCAACCATTGGAACTAGTCAAGAATCTTCTTCGAAAAGAATTATTGAATATATTGCTATTAAAAATAAGCAAGCAGGTGTAGACATTCAACATATCGGTGACTCTGCAGTATCTGGAATTGCTCCTCCAGAAAACATCTTCGCTTTATCAGTTGCAATAAGAGGTATGCGCCATACGGTTAGCATGATATCTAGATCGATTAAACGATAAATAATATTTTATTAAGAAAATTTAAAATAAAAAAACTTACAAAAAAATTAGCGATCAAGCCTGTAGCAAAAACCACATATGGTATTTTGTGATCAAGTTTAGTCGCTAAACTAATATATATAGATAAACTTACGTAAATAAAAAAAGAAAGAATATTTGAGTTTGAAATATAAGTAAAGTCATCTATTTATTATTTAGAAGTAAGATATAGAGAAAGGAGAAAGTAAATGAACCAGTTTTTAAAAGGTACAGAATGGGAAATTCGTGAAGAAAATATAGATTCTAATACAATAGTGAGTAATGAAACTCTTTTTTCTTTAGGAAATGGACATATTGGAACGCGAGGCAGTGTAGAAGAAGGTTTTTTGAACAAAAATTTCACAACAAATGAAGGAACCTATGTAAATGGTTTTTTTGAATCGGCACCTATTACTTATGGGGAATCAGCTTATGGGTATGCAAAAAACACGCAAACTATATGCCAAATTCCTAATGGGAAAGAGATGAGTTTTGCGATTGATGGAGAATGGTTTCATTTAGAAAAGGGAAGGGTATCAAAGCATGAGCGTATATTAAATATGAAAGAGGGAACTCTCAAACGTTCTTTTACATGGGAGAGTCCAAATAGAAAAGTAATCGATGTAGTTATTGAAAGATTTATTTCTTACGATATCCCCGAAATATTAGCAATCTCTTATAAATTAACACCAATAAATTTTAATGGGGAAATTAAATTTAAGTCTGTTTTAGATGGTAATGTAAGCTTACCTTCCACTGTTGATAGTTTAGTGGATGATCCTCGGGTAATTATGCGTAAAAAACGCGATTTTCGTACTCACTTAGTTCAAGAAAGTAATCAAAATTTTTTGGTTGTAGTGACAAAAGAAAGTAATTTAAGGTTAGTAGTAGGACAAGAAATTAACAATTCATCATCTATCCAAAAATGGGACTATATAAGGGAAGAAGAACATATTATAAGTGAACTTACCATAGAGTGTGTTAAGGGAAAAACAGAAAAAATTGTGGTCTTTACTGGTTACAGCTCATTCTATTCTCAATCGGAACAAGATCAAAGTTACATTAAGGAACTAGAAGAAACGCTACAAAAAGTAAAGAAGTTAGGTTATGAAAATTTAAAACAAAAGCATTTAAAAACCATGGAATCATTCTGGAATAAAAGTGATATTCAAATTAAAGGTGACAATCTGTTGCAGAAAGGACTACGGTTTAATTTGTTTCATTTAAATCAAGCAGCGGGACGTGACGGGTTAACCAATATTCCTGCTAAAGGACTTACTGGTGACGGTTATGAAGGACATTATTTCTGGGATACAGAGATGTATATGCTTCCTTTCTTTGTCTATACTCAACCTACTACAGCCAAGTCGTTACTATTATACCGCTATTCTATTTTAGAGAAAGCAAGAAACCGAGCTAGAGAATTAGGAGTAGAAAAAGGAGCTCTATTCCCTTGGAGAACAATCAATGGAGAAGAGTGTAGCGCTTACTACCCCGCAGGAACTGCTCAGTTTCATATCAATGCTGATATTTCTTATGGGGTAAAACTTTATTTAGAAGCAACAAATGATTTGAACTTTAAGTATAAGGAAGGGTTTGAAATTTTAGTTGAAACTGCTCGGTTTTGGATAGAATTTGGGGACTTTATTCCTGAAAAAGAAAACGCATTTTGTATTAATGGCGTAACTGGACCAGATGAATATACCGCTATTGTCAACAATAATTACTATACTAATCTCATGGTTAAAACGAATTTGGAGTATGCAGTTGAAGTAGCTAATGAAGTATTAAAAAATAGCAATAAAGAAAATAAAAAAATAGCAAAAAAACTATTTTTAAAAGATAATGAAGTCTATTTATGGAAATTAGCTGCTGAAAAAATAAATTTACCATATGATGAAAAAAAAAGACTAACTAAACAAGATGATACTTTCTTTGATAAAGCAATATGGGATTTTAAAAATACGCCTAAAGATAAATACCCTTTACTACAGTACTATCATCCACTTATTATATATCGTTATCAAGTTAATAAACAAGCTGATGTCGTTTTAGCTCAATTATTGCATTCTAATCAATTTTCTATAGAGCAAAAAAGACGAGATTATAATTATTATGAGTCAATTACTACTCACGATTCATCCTTATCTCGGTCTATTTTTGGGATGATGGCGAGTGAAATAGGTGAAAAAGAAAAAGCCTACCATTACTTTATGGATACAGCATTAATGGACCTTAGTAACCAACAAGGAAACACAAAAGATGGAATCCATGCTGCTAATATGGGGGGAACATGGATGAGTATGGTTTATGGATTTGCAGGGATGTCTATTCAAGAAAATGAAATATCTTTTTCACCTCGACTACCTAAAGAATGGAATGAGTTAAGTTTTAAAATTCATTTTAAAGATAGTTGGATAAGAATTAGATTATTCAAAGAAAAAACAATATATGAATTAATTTCAGGAGACAAATTATCTATTTTGCAAAATAATAAAAGCTTTTTTCTCGAAGAATACTTAGTAATTCTGAATATTGATTAATTAAGTTACCATGATTCTTTTTAAATGTAAGGGGTATTTGGTAATGATCATGGATATTAACTTTGGTAATGAAAGTAATGTTGATTATATAAGGTTTTTTGATGATTTCTTTTTTTAAAAAATAAGTTCCCAAAAACACTTGTTTCTGGGAATAAAGCCACAAAATTTTATTGAATTTTGTGGTTTCAATTATGCCTTAAGAGTATCAAAAATATTCTTACCGTGGAATGGAAATTTTAATTGAAGAAGTCTTCAAAGATAGATACCAAGACAGGATACTTCAAGGCAGTCATACAAAATAAGAAAAGTTCTCTTAAAAAATATAGATATGAACATTTAATAGAATTACCTTTTTAAATATGAATTTTTATAAGAGAAATGATAAAAAATATCTTCTGATACCATTATTTTAAATATGTACTAATGAAAAAAAGCTTTAGTATAAATTCATACACATGATACACTACAGTAATTAAAGAGCTTAACACAAACAAAGTCGATACACTAATTAGTGTATCGACTTTGTTTGTGTATAATGACATTGATGCACTAAAATCAATGATTACGCTCGATACACTATTGTTGGCACAGAACTTGCATTATAATAAGTGACTGATAAATAATGTAAGGGCTATAAAAACTAACGGTGAATCCTTTTTAAAATAAACCTTAAAGTAGGTGATTTTGTTAGGAACAGAGAACTTATCTTTAATAGGCAAAAAAGGCAAAAAAAGAGTTAACTCATTTTTGTTGGTTATGTCTAGATCAGTAAAAGTAAAATACACTAATTAGGAGGTAGAAATATGGTAGGAATTATACTAGCAAGCCATGGCGAGTTCGCAGAAGGCATCTTACAATCTGGAGCGATGATTTTTGGAGAACAAGAAAACGTCACAGCTATTACGTTAATGCCAAGTGAAGGACCAGAAGATGTAAAAGCAAAAATGCAAAAAGCTGTTGCTTCTTTTGACGACCAAGATGAAGTATTGTTCTTAGTCGACTTATGGGGAGGTACTCCATTTAACCAAGCGAACACATTGTTTGAAGAACACAAAGAGAAATGGGCAATCGTTTCTGGCTTGAATTTGCCAATGGTGATTGAAGCGTATGCTTCTCGTTTATCTATGACTTCTGCTCAAGAAATTGCAACGCATATTCTTGAAACAGCAAAAGAAGGAATTAAGATTAGACCTGAGGAATTAGAACCAACTGGAGCCAATGGTGTTGCCATTGCAGAAGATGGTTTGCCTAAAGGAGAGCTTCCTCCAAATACAGTTGTTGGTGATGGACAAATCAAATACGTATTAGTACGTGTGGATTCTCGTTTATTACACGGGCAAGTTGCAACGGCATGGACAAAATCAACTCATCCAAACCGGATCATCGTTGTTTCAGATGTAGTTGCTAAAGATGAACTTCGTAAGAAATTAATTGAACAAGCAGCACCACCAGGAGTTAAAGCGAATGTTGTTCCAATCAGTAAAATGATTGAAATTTCTAAAGATCCAAGATTTGGTACAACTAAAGCGTTGCTCTTATTCGAAAACCCATCAGATGTTCTTAGAGCAATTGAAGGCGGCGTAGACTTTAAAGAAATCAACGTAGGATCAATGGCTCACTCAGTAGGTAAAGTGGTTGTAAACAACGTACTTTCAATGGGTAAAGAAGACGTTGAAGCTTTCAACAAATTGAAAGAAAAAGGCGTTAAATTTGATGTACGTAAAGTACCAAATGATTCAGGTTCTAACATGGATGACATTCTTAAAAAAGCAAAAAATGAATTGGCACGCGTAAAGTAACACAACAAAATTAAATTAAATAGGAGGCCTATTATGTCTATCATATCCATTATTTTAGTAGTATTTATTGCATTTCTAGCTGGTATGGAAGGAATCTTAGATGAATTCCAATTCCACCAACCCTTAGTCGCATGTACGTTGATTGGCTTAGTTACAGGAAACTTAACAGCCGGTATCGTTCTTGGCGGAACTCTTCAAATGATCGCACTTGGTTGGGCGAACATTGGAGCAGCCGTAGCTCCAGATGCTGCATTAGCATCCGTTGCATCAGCAATTATTTTAGTATTAGGTGGACAAGGTGTTAAAGGTGTTCCATCAGCAATCGCTATCGCGGTTCCATTAGCAGTAGCTGGACTTTTCTTAACAATGATCGTTCGTACATTAGCTGTACCTATCGTACACTTAATGGATAAAGCAGCTGAAGAAGGCGACTTTAGAAAAATTGAAATGTTACACATTGGGGCAGTATGTATGCAAGGTGTTCGTATAGCTATTCCAGCAGCAGCTCTTTTATTCATCCCAGCACAAACGGTTCAATCTTTCTTAGAGTCAATGCCTGCATGGTTAACAGAAGGTATGGCAATTGGTGGAGGAATGGTTGTTGCAGTTGGTTACGCTCTAGTTATCAACATGATGGCAACAAAAGAAGTATGGCCATTCTTTATTCTTGGTTTCGTAGTAGCAGCAATTTCTCAATTAACTCTTATTGCAATTGGAGCAATTGGTGTAGCATTAGCTCTTATTTACTTGAACCTTTCTAAAATGGGTGGTTCATCAAATGGTGGCGGTGGCAGCAACTCAGGCGACCCACTTGGCGATATCTTAAACGATTATTAATTCTGAAGGAGGAGAATAGACATGGCAGAAAAAATTACATTAACTAAAAAAGATCGTTTAGCCGTCGCATGGCGCTCTACGTTTATCCAAGGTTCTTGGAACTACGAACGTATGCAAAATGGTGGTTGGGCTTTCTCAATGATTCCAGCAATTAAAAAATTATACACAACAAAAGAAGACCGTGCAGCAGCATTAAAGCGTCACTTAGAGTTCTTTAATACTCACCCATATATTGCGTCACCTATCCTTGGTGTTACCTTAGCACTTGAAGAAGAACGTGCAAACGGTATGCCAGTGGATGATGTAGCGATTCAAGGGGTAAAAGTAGGAATGATGGGACCGTTGGCTGGTGTTGGTGATCCAGTATTCTGGTTTACTGTTCGTCCAATGTTAGGTGCTCTAGGAGCATCACTAGCATTAGGTGGAAGTATTCTTGGACCAATTATTTTCTTCGTAGCTTGGAATATTATTCGTTGGGCTTTCATGTGGAATACACAAGAGCTTGGTTATAAAGCCGGTTCTAAAATTACAGATGACCTTTCAGGTGGATTATTACAAGACATCACTAAAGGAGCATCTATCCTCGGTATGTTTGTGTTAGCCTCATTAGTACAACGGTGGGTATCAATTAACTTCCAGCCCGTTGTTTCTAGAGTTCAATTAGATAAAGGTGCATACATTGAATGGGATCAACTTCCTGCAGGTGCAGAAGGTATCCGTCAAGCAATTGAACAAGCTAACTCTGGTTTAGCATTATCTGCTACAAAAGTTACAACCCTACAAAATAACTTAGACCAGTTAATTCCAGGATTAGCAGCATTAGGTTTAACATTCTTATGTATGTGGTTATTAAATAAAAAAGTTAGTCCAATTATTATCATTCTTGGTTTATTCGTAGTTGGTATCGGTGGGCACTTAATCGGACTTTTATAATCTTAAAAATAGCAACAAATAAAACTATTGGGCTAAAAATGTCCTTATACACTAAAGTGGTTGAGCTTGTTCTCAGCCACTTTTTGTGTTTGTTTTACTTCTTGGAAAAGGTATAATAGAAGAAATAAGTTAAATGAATTGGAGCGGATAAAATGGTTGAATCAATTAATACAAAGGTAGATTTGGTAATGGATGCCACCGCTTTTACTGGGTTAACAGATTATGGGAAAATTATGATAGGCGATAAAGGTTTTGAATTCTATCATGCGCGTGACACACGTAAGTTTATCCAAATTCCATGGGAAGAAGTGAATCTAGTTATTGCTTCTGTCATGTTTAAAGGGAAATGGATTCCACGTTACGCCATTGAAACAAAGAAAAACGGAACGTATACATTTTCTTCTAAGAACCCAAAGAAAGTTCTTAGTGCCATTAAAGAATACATCGAACCAGATCATATTGTACATTCATTAAGTTTCTTTGACGTTATTAAACGGGCATTTAAGTCAATTGCAAAAAAATTAAATAAAAAGAAATAATGAATTTCCCTATTATTTGTTAAGTAATCATAGATTAACGTGCTTGAAAACAGCAGATAAATGAAATTTTTTTGCCTAGAATAAAAAAACTAGGTTTTTTTAATCAATCTTGTTGATTATTCACAAATAAATTGTAAACTGATTAAGAAGGTTTCAATACGCTTTCAAACTTTAGAATATCTACATTGTAGCTTTAAAGACAAATGAAAAACGGAGGTAGAATGATATGTTAAACAAATCAAACAAAAAAAGAGGACTTTTTCTAGGTCTTTGTGCATCATTAATTATGTTAGTAGCAGGTTGCGGAAGCAATGATGATACAGCAGATAAAGAATCAAAAGCTTCATCAGCTTCTGAAAGCACAGAGGTGGTTACAGGAGCATCAATCAGTAGCAAACCAGAAGATGTTGTTGCAGGGCTAAGCAAAGACGGTAGTTGGATTTTTGCAATAACAGATGACGTTACAATACCTGAAGATTTAGTAGTTTCTGGAACGTTCCACGATAAAGGTGAGGAAAGTGGAGATGTTTACCGTAAACTAGCGTTGTATGCACAAGATGAAGATCATAAAGTGACAGCTGAATATATGTTAACAGTCCCTACAATTATTGTTGAATCTCCAAACTTTAAAATAGAAAATGGAACAGTTGTCGGCGATGTTGTTGTTAAAGCAGAAGGTTTTACTCTTGCGAACTCAACGATTGAAGGAAATGTTACATTTGATTCTCAAAAACTAATGGATTCTTCAAGCTTTGATGGAGAAACTATAACTGGGGAAACTAGCGTAGCTAAATAAAGTTTAAACAACTATATTATAGAGACAAGTTCTAAGTTAGTGTTCATAATTTAAATTAAACTCAATCGTGTAGCCCATTCAACGTAAACTTGAATGGGCTATTTTATTTTTTCAAAGATGTAATCGAACATTTCAGAAAAGTGTGTATGATTCTTTCATATAATTTTTTTAGAATTCTCTTTTGTGATAGGATGACCTTGAGTAAAGAATTCTTTTTTGTAGGTATTGGTTAACCAATCATTTATTCAATTAGTTAAATCAATTTATTTTAAAATAGGAGGAATAAACATGTGCACATCTATAACATATAAAAATAACGATTTTTATTTTGGAAGAAATATGGATATTGAGTATTCATTTAATGAAAAAGTTGTGGTGACACCTCGTAAGTTTCCTTTCAATTTAAAACGTTATGAAGCTATGGAAAGTCACTATGCCTTGATTGGTATGGCAACGGTTATTGAAGGGTATCCATTATATGCTGAAGCAACTAATGAAAAAGGTCTTTCTATAGCTGGATTAAATTTCCCGGGAAATGCCGTTTATTTAGAAGAAAAAGAAGAGATGTTTAACATTACTCCTTTTGAATTGATTCCTTGGGTATTAGGAACGTGTGTAACGGTAGAAGAAGCAAAGGCAGTCTTACAAGGAACAAATATAGTTAACGTTCCATTCAATGAGCAGGTTCCACTAGCTCCACTACACTGGATGATTGCAGATCGTGATCACTGTATCGTAGTGGAACCAATGGAAGATGGGCTAAGAATTCATGATAATCCATTTGGAGTCTTAACGAATAACCCTCCATTCGACTTTCATAAAATGAACATGGCTAATTATTTAAATCTCACAGCACAATACCCTGAAAACCGTTTTAGCCCAGAAACCAAATTAAGCCCTTATGGAGTAGGAATGGGTGGACTTGGCCTACCAGGTGATGTGTCGCCAACATCAAGATTTGTAAGAGCAGCTTTTAACAAAATGAATTCTGTATCTGAAGATAATGAGAATGCTAACCTTTCTCAATTTTTCCATATTCTTGATTCAGTTGCTATGGTTCGTGGCAGTGCGCTTACTCCAAAAGGAGAGAATGATATTACTTCTTATGCTTGCTGTATAAATGCTGATAAAGGAATCTATTATTATAAAACATATGACAACAATCAGTTGACGGCTGTTAATATGCATAATGAAAACTTAGAATCAGATGAATTGGCTACTTTTGAACTGGTTCGTACACAACAGACTAACTATGTAAATAATTAATACAAATACAAAAAAGCTATTCCTTTTTATTGAGGAATAGCTTTTTGCTAAGTACAATTAAAAATAACTTAATTAGTTGGTATGAAGTTCCTTTCCGATTGAAATTATACACCAAAATCTAAAATTGTTATGCTAAAATAGAATTATAATCAAAATAAGAAAAGTGGGGAATAAATGAAGCAAATTAATGTTGTAGGCGCAATTCTAATAGAAAATAATCGGATTTTATGTGCTCAAAGAGGAGAAACTAAAACTTTAGCAAAGTTATGGGAATTTCCAGGCGGTAAAATTGAAACTGGTGAAACGCCTCAAGAAGCTTTAGCAAGGGAATTAAAAGAAGAGCTAATGATTGAGGTAGAAATAGCAGCTGAAGTATTTGAACAAACGAGTTATTCTTATGATTTTGGTAAAGTAAACTTAACAACTTTTATTTGTTTATTGAAAAAAGGAAGACCCCAGTTAACAGAACATATTGAAGTGAAATGGTTAAGACCTTCAGAATTAAGTAGTTTAGAGTGGGCACCGGCGGATATACCGGCAGTGAGTAAATTAATGAAAGAAATGTGATAAATGACTGATATTTTAGAACGTTCATTAAAAAAGGCTTTCATTGATCAAAAAATTGAAGGTTCGTTATATGATCCAAAAATTATTATAAATGATACGAAAACGAAGCAATATATGCTGAATGTTTTGCAAGAAGAATTAAATGCTTGTGAGGAATTCTTTTTTTCAGTAGCTTTTTTAACGCAAGATGGCTTAGCTGCACTGAAGACACAGTTAGCAGATTTACATAAACAAAAAATAAAAGGGAAAATTTTAACGTCTATTTATTTAGCCTTTAATCAACCAGCAGTTTTTGAAGACTTACTAAATATTCCTAATGTAGAAGTGCGTATTTCAAGAAAACAAGGATTTCATTCTAAAGGCTATCTATTTAAACAATCTGACTATTATTCATTTATTATTGGAAGTTCTAATTTAACTATGAGTGCTTTAAAAACGAATTACGAATGGAATGTACGTTTAACGTCATATGATCATGGACAAATGATTCAAGACATTCAAATGCATATGGAAAAAGAATGGCAAGAGGCTGAGTTATTAACCCCTGAATGGATTTCGAATTATAAAACTTTTTATCAACCAACGACGTTTTTTAAAGAGATGGGTACGATTAATGAGCAATCTATGATAGAGGATAAGGTATCCTATATTTTGCCAAATAAAATGCAAAAAATTGCGTTATCTAGTCTACAAGAATTAAGAGAAACTGGGGCTAAAAAAGGACTGGTTATTTCTGCTACTGGTACAGGTAAAACATTTTTATCTGCTTTTGATGTATTGCAGGCTAAACCTAAAAGAGTATTATTCGTTGTTCATCGAGAACAAATTCTAAATAAAGCAAAAAGTGATTACCAAAAGATTCTTGGTGGTCAAGATGAAGACTACGGAATTTTATCAGGAAATAAAAAAGAGGTGAATGCGAAATATCTTTTTGCGACAGTTCAAACAATTTCTAAAGAGCACATATTAAATCAGTTTGTTGCAGATCATTTTGATTATATTTTAATAGATGAAGTGCATAAAGCTGGAGCAAAGTCTTATCATCGTGTGCTAGATTACTTTCAACCTAGCTTTTTATTAGGGATGACAGCTACTCCAGAAAGAACAGATGGATTTAATATTTTTGAATTATTTGATTACAATATTGCCTATGAGATACGGTTACAAGAAGCGCTTGAAGAAGAAATGCTTTGTCCGTTTCACTATTTTGGAGTGACAGATTATGAAAGAAATGGAGAAATGATTTCTGAAGCAACTGATCTAAAATATTTAGTTGAAGAAGAAAGAGTAACTTACTTATTAGAGAAGCTTACCTACTATGGCTGTTCTGGTAATATTCCCAAAGGATTAATATTTTGTAGCCGTAAACAAGAAGCAAAGAATCTTTCAGAAATGTTTAATCAGAAAGGACGACCTAGTTCTTATCTTTCTGGGGAGCATTCACTAGAAGAACGAGAAAATGAAGTTGGCCGCTTAGAAAAGGGAGAAATTAAGTATATTTTTACAGTAGATATTTTTAATGAAGGGATTGATATTCCAAAAATAAATCAGGTTGTGATGCTTCGCAATACACAATCCAATATTATCTTCATTCAACAATTAGGAAGAGGATTAAGAAAAGATGATTCAAAGGAATTTGTTACAGTCATTGATTTTATAGGTAATTATAAAAATAACTATATGATTCCTATGGCCTTATCAGGTGACACATCAAGAGATAAAAACAATTTACGTAAAGATACATTTGACACTAATTTTATTTCTGGTATTTCTTCTGTTAACTTTGAGAAAATTGCGAAACAACAAATTTTTGAATCAATCAATAAAGTAAATATGGATAGTATGATCGAATTAAGAAAGAATTTTGAGTTGCTTTCCAATCGTCTAGGAAGAGATCCTTACCTTAAAGATTTTCAAGAGCAGCAGATATTAGATCCGTTGTTGATTGCGAATAAAAAACTTAGCTATTATGGTTTTTTAGAAAATATAAAGAAAAATGAAGCAACCATTTCAAAAACTGCTAGCACATTTTTAATGATTGCTACAAGAGAAATTTTGCCAGGAATGCGAACACAAGAAATAATCTTAATAGAAAAGATGATGAATGAACCTAAAAAAATATGGTCTCTAAAGTCTATTAAGCTATTATTTGAACAACATTTTATATTAGCAACGGATGAAGTAATTGATTCTGTTTTAAATACATTAGATTTGAGTTTTTATACTGGATCTTTAGCTAAAGCTTATGAAAAACAAGATTTTATAGAAAAAAAGGGAAATGAAATTGCTTTATCATCTTTATTCAAAAAAGAAATGAATAATCCCTATTTTGTTAAATTGATGGAAGATATTCTTGACACAGCCAAGATGAAGTCTAGCAACTATTTACCTACTGAACCTTTAACACGTTATCAAAAGTATAAACGAAAAGATGTTTTACGACTTCTAAATTGGAAACAGCAAATGGTTGATCAAAATATTGGAGGATACACGGCAAGTAATGGAGAATTTGTTATTTTCGTTACACTGAAAAAAGGCGAGGTTTTCTCTGGTGCTCAAATGGCTTATGAAGATGAATTGTTAGATAACTCAACCATGAAGTGGTTTACTAAAGCTCCTAGAACATTAAATTCTCCAGAAGTTAAAAAATTAATGCATCCTGAAGATTGGAAAATACGCATATTTGCTAAAAAATCAGATAATGAAGGAACAGAATTTTATTACTTAGGAGATGTAAAGCCTATAAAAGATACAATCATTGAATTAGAAAAACCAACTCAAGATGGCGGAATGAGAAAAGTTGTTGAGATGTTATTAAAATTTTCTGAACCAATAGAAATAAGTCTCTATCGTTATTTGGAAGCAGGTCAAGATTAGAATATTTATTGATATAATAAAAAAGTTTTAAAGGAGTGGTTAATATGTCAGAAAACCAAGAAAGAATAACCGTACACTATGAATTACCTTATGGGTGGTCAGTAAATCTATCAGATAAAGTGGATTTGCTTCAAAATAAAGAGGGAAAGATAGCTGTACTTCTTAAATCAAAAAACTTTGGAGATGTTTCGACTCTTGTTTTTGAGGTTTTTGAAGACGGTGTTGGAGTCCATTCTATTCCTCATTTTGTGGAAAAGGTATCTTTTACATTAGATAAAGAAATTAAAGTAGAACTGAATCCTTTTATTTACCAACAAGATGATTGATTTCTGTTGATAACTTTAAAAGACTGGATTTATTAAAATTGAATCCTAACGAAAAAAGAGGTCAGCTTTAGCTTATCTCTTTTTTTGTTAGGAATAGGGCTTTGACAATCTCTTGTGGATAGTACATACTAAATAAATAGTTTTTTTCTACTAAAAGAAATAAAGTAGATTAATACATAAAGGAAAGAAAGGGAGTATGGCGATGTTTTTATGTAATACAACAGGAGGCATCACCTATTATCGTATGACTTATTTGACTTCAACACTATAAAAATTAGGAGTGTTTAGAATGAAAAAATTGTCGATACGAGAAGGCTTTGTCTTATTGTTTCTGTTATTAATCATGATTGGTGTTAGTATAGTTAAGTTCAAATTAGATCCACAAACACCCTTATTGTTAGCAATCACATTGTTAATTATCTGGGGAAGAGTTCGTAAACACAGCTGGGACGAGATTCATGATGGCATTCAAAAAGGGGTTAAAACAGGAATCATCCCGATGATCATCTTTATTTTAATTGGGGCACTCATTTCTGTTTGGATTGCTTCAGGAATTATACCTTCGATGATGGTCTTAGGGTTTAAATTGTTGAATCCTAGCTTCTTTATTCCTTCTGTCTTTTTAATTTGTGCGGTAGTTGGAACGTCTATTGGCTCAGCACTCACAACTGTTTCTACCATTGGGCTAGCTTTCCTTGGGATGGGAACAGCTATGGGTTTTTCACCTGGCCTAGTAGCAGGAGCGATTGTATCTGGAAGTGTCTTTGGGGATAAGATGTCGCCATTGTCTGATAGCACAAATTTAGCTGCAGCGATTGCAGAAGTTGATTTATTTAAACACATTAAGAATTTAATGTGGACAACTGTTCCAAGTTTGATTTTATCCACTTTATTGTTTTTGTTCTTTGGAATGAACAAGCAACTGGCAACAACGAATCAAGTTGCTGGCTTAACAAAGGTCTTAGAATCTCATTTTCAAGTAAATGGGTTAGCTGCTATTCCGATTATTTTTATTTTCATTTGTTCATGGAAACGGATCCCCGCTATCCCAACGTTACTCATCAATATTGCTTTATCGATTGGGCTATTAAAATTCAATTCACCAAATGTTAAACTGACTCAGATTTCAAGTTACATTCAAGAAGGCTACGTTTCGACAACGAATAATGACATTATTGATGCGTTGCTCTCAAGAGGAGGCGTTCAAAGTATGATGTGGTCTATTTCACTTATTATTTTAGCACTTGCTCTTGGAGGATTATTGATGGAATTCAAGATTATCGATACCGTCATGTCTCCTATCTCCAACGCTCAAATGTCTGTTGGGAATTTAATTCTTGTGACAGCTTTGTCTGCTATTGGTGTGAATGCTCTAGTTGGAGAACAATATTTAGCAATTGTCCTACCAGGTAATGCCTTTAAGAAAACCTATAAGCAAGCAGGTTTGTCGCCTCTTGCGCTTTCTCGTGTGCTAGAAGATGCCGGTGCAGTTATTAATTCTTTAATCCCTTGGGGTGTGAGTGGCGTATTTATTTCTACTGCCTTAGGTGTTCCGACGTTAACGTACTTGCCTTATGCTTTCTTTTGTCTCTTTTGTCCATTTTTAACCATTATTAGTGGGTACGCAAATATCGGCATCAAAAAGCTTGAACCCACAACTTTATAATAAGACTGAAAGTCGAAAGCATGATTGAACCGTGCTTTCGACTTTTTTTAAAACGCTCTAACTTGACTTGTATCAATAGACATCCCTACTATTAAGATAACAGATAGAACGAATCAAACGACAAAGGGGATAAACACAATGGAAAACATTACTTTAGCTAATGGAATGAGTATGCCGATAGTTGGAACGGGAACAAATACGTATGGAAAAGTGGAGAATCATTACAATGGCGCTTTAAATAATGACTTTAGTGCGTTGGAGTCAGCGATTAAAGCAGGCTATCGCTTAATAGATACAGCCATTTATTATCGAAATGAAGCAGGTGTCGGTCAAACCGTTAAAGATAGCGGCATTGATCGAGAAGAATTTTATTTAACAACAAAAATTCCAGAAACAGATGAGTATGTTGGTTCTAAAGAATTAATTGAACAGGCTATTTTAAGAAGCTTAGAGAATTTAAAAACGAATTACATCGATTTGTATTTGATTCATAAACCGATTGAAGACAAAGATACGCTTAAAATGACTTGGAAAGTGTTGGAATCCTTCGTTGATTTAGGTAGAATTAAAGCTATTGGTGTCTCTAACTTTTCAATTGAACAGTTAGAAGAACTAAAAACCATTGCAAGAATTCAACCTGTTGTTAACCAAATTCAATCTAATCCATCTAATTGGAATATTGAATTAATTGCCTATTTACAAAAAAATAATATCTTGCCAGAAGCATGGGGTCCTTTAAGTAAAGTTACCCAAGAGCAACAAGCTAAGCTAAAAGAAATTGGGGACAAGTATGGTAAAAACTGGGGACAAGTTTTATTACGCTACCAAATCCAAAGAGGAGTCGCAGTTATCCCCAAATCTCATAACAAAGAACGTCAACTGTCCAACTTAGATTTATTTGATTTTGACTTATCCACAGAAGATTGTATGATAATTGAAAAGCTGTAAGATTAAATTCGGTTTTTAAAAGTCAAAAGGAAGGCTAGTTAAGTTGAGTAGCTTAACTAGTTTTTTTAGTGAATAAAGTTAAATAAAATGACTTTAAAAAACACATTTGAGTTATGATGAAAGAACGAAATATAAAATGATAGTTGAGTAAACGGGGAGTGAAAAAAATGAAGAGACTGTATCTAATTTCTTTTGTACTAATGGTATTGAGTATCATGATTATAGGATGTGGAAGCAATAAACAAATAGGATCAGTTAATGAAAAACAACTAAAGAATGATTCAACATCAAGTGAGACTAGTGAAGAAAATAAATCTAGTAGCGAAATGCCAGATACGAGTTCTACGGATGAAGCAGGGACACCAACTCTTTTTATTCATGGGTATGGTGGAACCGACTTTACGTTTAATGGAATGATTTCTCGTTTTGAAACTGAAGGGTACGGTGAAAAGGGAGCAAGCCTTACGGTACAACCAGATGGGAGTATTTCTGAAGCAGGAGACTGGCAGAATGATGCTGTTGCTCCTTTCATTCAAGTTTTATTTGCAGATAATAAAAACAATGAATGGAATCAAGCAGACTGGATTAAAGCCGTTTTAGTCTATTTAAAGACAACCTATCAAATAGAGGAAGTCAACATAATTGGGCATTCAATGGGAGGCGTTAGTAGTTTTCGTTACTTAGTTGCTTATGGAAATGAAGAGACGCAGCCAACGGTTAAGAACTTTGTTGCAATTGGTGCACCTTTTAATGATTTTGTGACCGGCAATGAAAATCAAACACTTGAGGACTTAAAACAAAACGGACCGCTTATTTTTAGTGGACGGTATAGTGAGTTTTCAACTGCGATTCAACAATACCCCGCAGCAACA
>JAVWJE010000033.1:0-19344 GCA_036639135.1 Carnobacterium sp.
TGGGGACATTATTAAAAGAAAATAACCCTCAACTGGCTTTTAAAACAGGTGTAGCAACTGGTAGTGCAACAGCTTTTTCAGATGATTTAGCTAAAAAAAGTGAGATTGAGCACTTGATTTCTCAAGTTACGATCTCTTCAATTAACCACTAATAATTAGGAGGAAAAATGATGAAAATAACGGATTTGTTACTAAAGAATGTTATGATTATGGATTTAAAAGCAACAAGAAAAAAAGAAGCCATTGACGAAATGGTTGATAGTCTAGCTATGCACAATAGAATAAGTGATTCTAATGTGTTTAAAAAAGGAATCATGGATCGTGAAGCACAAACGTCAACAGGTCTTGGTGATGGAATCGCAATGCCACATGCAAAAAATTCTGCTGTAAATGAGGCTACTGTCCTCTTTGCAAAAAGTTCAAAAGGTGTTAACTATGAAGCTTTAGACGGTCAACCAACTTATCTATTCTTTATGATTGCAGCTCCTGAAGGTGCAAATGATACTCATTTACAAGCACTGGCAAGTCTGGCTAGATTATTGGTTAATCCTGATTTCGTTGCATCTTTAAAAAATGCACATACACCTGAAGAGGTACAGTCTCTATTCGAAAATGCTGAAAAAGAACGGTTAGCTCAAGAAAATAAGGAGCAAAACTCTCAAAGTATCCAGACTCAAGATTCTTCTCGTCCATTCGTTATCGCCGTTACAGCTTGTCCAACTGGTATTGCTCATACTTACATGGCAGAGGATGCTCTAAAGAAAAAAGCAGCTGAGATGAATATTGATATCAAAGTTGAAACAAATGGGTCTGAGGGCGTCAAGAATCGATTATCTGCAAACGATATCGAGAGAGCTGACGGAGTTATCATTGCGGCTGACAAAAATGTCGAAATGAATCGTTTTAATGGTAAGCCTGTTCTTCAGCGTCCAGTTAGTGATGGTATTCGTAAACCTGAAGAACTTATTGAAAAAGCTTCAAAAAAACAAGCTCCTATATACCATGCTAATAATTATGATAGCTCAACTAACGAGGAAAACGAAAATGGGTCTATTTTAAGTAAAGTATACAAAGATTTAATGAATGGCATTTCTCATATGCTTCCATTTGTAGTGGGTGGCGGAATTATTTTAGCTCTTTCTTTCCTTGTCGAACCTTATTTTGGTGATAAGAGTGAAATCTTTACTTTCTTAAATTCATTGGGTAGCAATGCCTTTAGTTTCTTAATTCCAATTTTAGCAGGTTATATCGCAATGAGTATTGGAGATAGACCCGGTCTAATGCCTGGTATGGTCGGTGGATTTATGGCCGTACAAAGTAACGCTGGTTTCTTAGGTGGATTAGCTGCAGGATTTATTGCAGGTTACTCTATCCTTCTTTTAAAAAGGATATTAAAAGGAGTCCCTAAATCTTTAGAAGGTTTAAAATCAATTTTACTTTACCCTGTTCTTTCCTTGTTAATTATCGGTTTCTTGATGTACTTTATTATTGATCCTGTTTTCTCTACTATCAATGTAGCTATGATTAGCTTTTTAGAAAACTTAGGCACTGGAAATGCTGTTTTATTGGGAGCATTATTAGGTGGTATGATGGCGATTGATATGGGCGGACCCTTCAATAAAGCTGCTTATACTTTTTCAATCGGCATTTTTACAGACACAGGTGACGGTAGTCTCATGGCAGCTGTAATGGCGGGCGGAATGATTCCACCTCTAGCTATCGCTTTAGCAAGTACTCTTTTCAAAAATAAGTTTACGGATGATGAAAGAAAATCTGGATTAACAAATTATATTCTTGGTCTTTCATTCATTACTGAGGGTGCAATTCCTTTTGCTGCAGCTGATCCTTTGAGAATCATCACTTCATCTGTTGTAGGAGCCGCAATTGCTGGTGGATTGACACAATTTTGGAATATTTCTATTCCTGCACCACACGGTGGTATTTTTGCAATCGGTCTTTCTAATCACGCTATATTGTTCTTAGTTGCTTTAACAATTGGAATGGTCGTCTCTGCGTTAATTTTAGGGTTTTGGAAAAAAACCATTACTAAAGAAGTAAAATAATTAGTTGAAATAAAAAACCGTATTAGATTTCTATTTTGCCATATGATATGAGCAAAATTAGAACTAATACGGTTTTTTTAGTCTCAGTTAACCAATCAAACGGATAAGAACAGTTTTTTTAAAGAACTTTAGCTAAGAAACTTTTTGTTCTTTCATGTGTGGGGTAATCAAATATCTGTTCAGGTGTACCTTCTTCGACGATATAACCCGCATCCATAAAAATAACACGATCCGCAACTTCTTTAGCAAATCCCATTTCGTGTGTTACGACGACCATTGTCATTCCTGTTTTAGCTAAATCTTGAATAACTGTTAAGACTTCCCCAACCATCTCAGGATCTAATGCTGAAGTTGGTTCATCAAAAAGCATTACTTTAGGATTCATGGCTAAAGATCTTGCGATAGCAACCCGTTGTTGTTGTCCACCTGATAAACTAATTGGAAAAGAATTTTCTTTATCTGATAGTCCCACTTGATTTAATAACTTTTTAGCTTGTTTTTGGGCTTCTATTTCGTCAATGCCTTTAACTTTAATCGGTGCGATTTTCAAATTTTCTATTACCGATAAATTCGGAAATAAATTAAAGCTTTGAAAAACCATACCCATTTGTTCTCTCAATTTATTTACTTTATTCTCATTTAATTCTGTTAAGATAACATCTTCAAAAATGATTTCTCCACTAGTTGGCTTCTCTAAAAGATTCAAACATCTTAGCAACGTACTTTTTCCAGAACCTGAAGGACCGATAATCACAACCACTTCATTTTTTTTAACTTCTCCATTAATATCTATTAATACTTCGTTTTTACCAAATGTTTTTTTTAAGTGGCTAAATTTAATCATGATTCATCTTCCTCTCATAGTGGTTTAATAGTTTAGTTAAACTAAATGTTAGAATAAAATAAATAACCATTGTAACAGCTAAAGGAACAATCCCTCTATAAGAAAGAGAGGTTACAATTTTGGTTTGGAAAATCAAATCGCTCACTCCAATAATAGAGACAATTGAACTTTCTTTAATCACTGTAATAAATTCATTTCCTAAAGCAGGCCAGATATTTTTTAAAGCTTGCGGAAAAAGAATATAACGCATTGCTGTTTTCTTACTCATCCCTAAACTTCTAGCTGCTTCACTTTGTCCTTTGCTAACGGAATTTAAACCAGAACGGATAATTTCACATATATAAGCTCCACTATTCAAAGATACAGCTATAATACCTGAAGCAAGCGCTGGAATATTAATTAAATAACCAACAGCGAAGTAAATGAACATAACTTGAATCATCATAGGTGTTCCTCTGACAAACTCAACATAAGCAGTTGCCGGTAGACTAATCATTTTTTTATCTGACATTCTCATCAGAGATAAAATAACACCTAAAATAGTACCAAAGAAAACACTTAGAACCGATATCAAAATTGTATATCCCGTTCCTTTAGCAAAATAGCTCCAATAATTAATCATCGTTTTAGGTTTTGACTCTTCTTGATTTTGCTGTCCTTGGCTTTCTTTTAATATTTGCCCAGCTTCTTTTAAGTAATCTTCTGTTAGGTTATTTTCTCTAATCATAGAAATAGATTGGTTTATGGCTGCAACAAAATTATTCGATCCTTTTTTAACTGCTACTGCTGCCCCTTGTTCATCTTCTTCTAATTTAAAACCACCATCAAATGTCGCTAAATCTTTATCGTTTGTAACATACGCCATCGCACTTGGCTTCTCCATAATAATTGTTTCTATTTTATTTGTCTTTAACGCTAATATTAAATCTGTTATTTTAGACAAACTCATTATTGAAGAATCTAACATTTGTTCTTTTGCTATTGATTCTTGAATCGAACCTGTTTGTACACCTATCTTTTTATTGAATAAATCTTCTTTAGATGTATAAACTTCATCATCTGACGAACGAACAACAAGATTTTGTCCACCCATATAATAAACATCTGAAAAATCAACACTTTCTTTTCTTTCATTAGATGCACTCATACCTGCTACTATTATATCAACTTTCCCAACTTCTAATGCTGGCAATAAACTGTCAAAACCGATATCTTGAACTTCTAACTTTACTCCTAAATCTTTTGCGATTTTTTCTGCAATAGAAATATCCATACCAACTATTTGATCTTTTCCATCAATCGTTGCATGAAATTCATATGGAGGAAAATCTGCACTAGTCCCAACAACTAGTGTGCCTTTTGATTTAATTTTTTCTAAAGATTCATCTGCTGCAAAAGCATGCAGAGATGGTAAAAATGCACTCACTAAGAATATCGATAGAATAAGAGCTACTATTTTTTTCTTCATAATTATTTCCTCCTGTGTTTTAAGTCTTTTGTAGTTTAACAGAATAAGAATAATTATACAACATATATTCGTTTTAATCACAAAAAAACTCGTTTTATATCTTTTTATACATAAATAATTGTATAAAAACGTTTCCTTTCCATAAATAACCATAAGAACTTGTTCTTATTTTTTAAATAATTAACAGAATGAAATAGTAGCATTTTACTATAAATAGGGTTAAACTAAGTTCAGTCATAATACAGGAGGTCTTTTTATGGGACAATTTTTTAAATCTGATACAAGTATAGATGAATTATTTTCAAAATTTGCACTTGATCCTGAAGAAACTTTTGATATTAAAGAAAAAGCAGATGAAGAAAAAAATAAAAATAATTTAAAATTTAAAAATAAAAAAAATAAAAACAACTCTCTTTTTAACGATTAAAAAGAGAGTTGTTTTTTTATTCTCTTCTTCTTCGACTTTTTTCTTCTGAAAAACCATCTGGATAACGTCTTTTTAATTTTTCAATATTTTGAATAGCAACATTTTCAAAAGGGATATCTGCCCATTCTGCTATTTGAGATAAATACCAAAGAACGTCTCCCATTTCTTTAACAAGTTCTTTTTTATCTAAATCATGTCCATGAAACGTATATTTTTTTATCAAATCTACTAACTCTCCAGATTCACTGGCTACTCCTAGTGCACAATTCGTCAATACTTGTTCATTTCCATACAAAGTGCGGCTTGCCAATTTTTGATACTCGTTGAATTCCATTTACAAAACCCCTTTTTCATTTGTACAAATAATTTGCTACAATTCATTTTTAAATGATTACTTTTTTTTCAAGTAACCTTCAATTAATCTCCATGCCTCATCTTTGCCTTCGCCTGTTTCTGAAGAGAATAAAACAAAATCGTCCTCTGGATCAAAGCCAATAGATTCTTTGGATATTTTCGTATGTTTATTCCATTTGCTTCTAGGTATTTTATCTGCTTTTGTTGCAACAACGATTATAGGAATACCAAAGTGCTTAAGGAATTGATACATTTGTTTGTCATCCGCAGTAGCGGGGTGTCTAAAATCAATAACACATAAGGTTACTTTTAATGGTTCTCTTTGAGTGAAATAAGTTTCTAACATCTCGCCCCATTTTGCGCGTTCTGTTTTAGAAACTTTTGCATAACCGTATCCTGGAACATCAACAAAATAAAATTTATCTTCAATAATATAGTAATTAAGTGTTTGTGTTTTCCCAGGCTTACTTGATGTACGTGCTAAACCTTTTCTATTAATTAGCGTGTTTATAAAAGAAGATTTACCTACATTTGAACGTCCTGCTAATGCAATTTCTGGCAAACCACTTTTGGGATATTGAGCAGGCGACACAGCACTAATGACAATATCGGCTTTATTAACTTTCATATTCTTATCTCCATCTCTTATCTAAATTCTTCCATTATTTTAACATAAATTTATATCAATAACATTCCTTTCTTTTTTTGATAGGAATGCTATTCTTTTTCTATCAATAAGTTCTGCTTGCTTCTAATTGACACTGTGACTCATTGAAGTAGATGATAACGTATAGTATTTCATACTTTAGATAAATAAATCTATCATTTAAAAAATAAAAACCTCCAAAAAGTTGTCTCTTTGGAGGTTAAAATAGAAAACTATGTCATTAAAAATTAATCAATTTTTTGTCCTTTTTCATTGTAGAAATCTGGAAGACCGTTTCCATTAACAGTTTCTTCTGTTATCACACATTTGGTGATTTCAGGACGACTTGGTAAATCAAACATAATTTCTAACATGATATTTTCAATAATTGACCGTAAACCACGAGCACCAGTATTACGTTCAATAGCTTTTTTTGCAATCTCATTAAGAGCTGATTCTTCAAACTCTAATTCTACATCATCTAGTAACAGTAATTTTTTATACTGTTTTTCTAATGCATTCTTAGGTTTAGTGAGAATATGAACTAAATCATCTTCAGTTAATTTTTCTAAAGCGGCCATTACTGGCAATCTTCCGATAAATTCAGGTATCAAACCAAATTTCAGTAAATCTTCTGGAATAATTTTTTGCATGACACTTTCGTCAATGTTTCCAACTTTTTTAGAAGAGCCAAATCCAATGATTTTTTCACCCATTCTACTTTTAACAATCGTTTCAATTCCGTCAAAAGCTCCACCAACAATAAATAGAATATTACTTGTGTCTAATTGAATAAACTCTTGATTAGGGTGCTTTCTTCCTCCTTGCGGTGGAATATTAGCTACAGTACCTTCTAATATTTTTAAAAGAGCTTGTTGAACGCCTTCTCCACTAACATCACGCGTAATTGAAACGTTCTCTCCCTTACGAGCAATCTTATCGATTTCATCAATATAAATAATCCCTTTTTGAGCGCGTTCTACATCAAAATCAGCAGCTTGCATTAATTTCAATAGAATGTTCTCTACGTCTTCTCCAACGTACCCTGCTTCAGTCAAACTTGTTGCATCAGCAATCGCAAATGGAACGTCCAAAATACGTGCTAAACTTTGAGCTAAAAATGTTTTTCCTGAACCCGTTGGTCCAATTAAACAAATGTTACTTTTTTGTAGTTCAACGTCATCACCTTGTGTATCGATTTGATTGATACGTTTATAGTGATTATAAACAGCTACCGAAAGAGATTTCTTCGCTTGTTCTTGACCTATAACGTAATCATTTAAAATAGCTCTAATTTCTTGTGGCTTAGGGACTTCTAAGAACTCACCATAACCTGCATCGCTAAATTCTTCATCAATAATTTCTTTACATAAATCGATACATTCATTACAAATATAAACACCTGGACCTGCAACAATTTTTTTTACTTGATCTTGTGATTTACCGCAAAATGAACAATTTATAGGACCTTTTGTCTCTTCATCAATAAACATAATTTTTTGTCCACCTCTATTCTCATTCATACTTATTATAACAACGCGTTCTTGTTTACCCTCAATAAGCTTTTTTCAACACTCATAATCATAGCACAACCTATTTTTATTTTCCATAAAACTAGCTTTAATTTTAGTATAACCTATGATAATAAAGAAAAGAACTTCAAAAGTCACTTACCCTTTGAAGTTCTTTCCTTCAATTTTTTTCAACAAAAAGATTCTTAGTTATTTATTTTTCTACAGACGTAGAAGTAATTAAGTCAATAGCTTTTTTCATAGAAATGTCATGTTTTAGCATGTCTGGAGTCAAAGCAGCACGAACAGCTTTTTCTTCCATTCCATATTGTCCAGCTAATTCTTTAATTTCAGCTTCTACTTCTTCTTCAGATGGCGCAAATGCTTCAGCTTCAACAATTGCTTCAAGAACTAAGTTCGTACGCGTTCTTAATTCAGCATCGCTTTCCATTTGTTTGTGCAAGTCTTCTTCTGTAGTACCTGTAATTTGGTAATACATCTCAGGTGAAACACCTTGACGTTGCATATCGTTTAAGAAAGTATCCATTTGACGGTGAACTTCGTCATGTATCATTGAGCCAGGTATTTCTTCAATTGTAGCATTTTCTACTGCTTGACGAATCGCTGCTTCTTCTACAGCTTCATCTGCTGCAGCATTTTTTGCTTCAACTAATTTTTTCATTGTTTTTTCTTTTAGTTCAGCTAAGGTTTCAATATCTTCATCTACATCTTTAGCAAATTCGTCATCTAATGCTGGTAATTCTTTCGCTTTAACTTCATGTACTTTAACTTTAAAAACTGCTTCAGCACCCTTTAAGTCTTCTTCATGATAGTCTTCAGGGAAAGTAAGTGTTACATCTAATTCGTCGTTAGCTTTAGCGCCAATTAGCTGCTCTTCAAAACCTGGAATAAATGAGTTTGAACCAATTTCTAATGAATGGTTTTCACCTTTTCCGCCATCAAATGGAACGCCATCTTTAGATCCGTCAAAATCAATGACCACTGTGTCGCCTTCAGCTGCTGCTTCGTCTTTCAAAACTAGTTCAGCTTGTTGCTCACGTTTTTCTTCTAATTCAGCATCTACATCAGCATCAGAAACTTCACGATCTTGTTTCTCAACTGTTAGGGCTTTGTATTCACCTAATTTAACTTCAGGTTTTACTGTTACATTTGCTTCAATAACCCAAGGTTGTCCAGCTTCCATTGATTTAACATCAATTTTAGGTTGGTCAACAGGATCGATTCCTGCTTCTTTAAGCGCTTCTTCGTATTGTTCTGGTAATACGGCATTTAAAGCATCTTCATAAAGAGAAGCTTCTCCATACATTTTATTGAATACTTGACGAGATACTTTTCCTTTACGGAAACCAGGTACGTTTAAAGTACCTTTCACTTTATTAAAAGCTGTATTCATACCTTCTTTAATTTTTTCTTCTGAAATTTCAAATGTTAACACACCATCATTAGTGCCTTTTTTTTCCCAATTTGCAGTCATGTATATTTCCCTCCGAAACGCTCTATTATTTGGCAATTCTTTTCAAAATTGCATACTCCTTAATCTTACACTATACCTTTATTTTTGTAAATACAAACAGGCTAAAGACTACATTTAACTCAATAAATTTTATTAAATCCAGGTTTGGATTACCTCATTGACTCGATGCATCCATTTTTCCATTGTAATTGAATCGAATGATGCCGATTTCTTGGTGCTTACTTCATGAACTTGATCATACCTTTCTAAATACAAGGCTATCCACTGACTGGGAGATTCAATAACTTCGTCGATAAATGGGTAGAGTAACATGAAATGCAGATTTGCTTCTTGACTAATGGCTTGAAACAAAACGGGGTCCTCATTTTCAATTGTTTCCTTTAAGAGAAGTTCTATCTCTTGCACAGCTTTAACTTCCATAACTGGAAGCATGTCTATAGGCTTTATGATTCGTTGCTCTCCGAACCATTCTAATACAAACGTATTCTCTATTTTTTTTTCGATAAGGTACTCAATCACAGTTGTCTTTACTACTCCATTAACAAATGGATTACTTAATAGGCTAGTAGCTGCTTTTACAAATTGTGGTATCGGCATTTCTGTCACATCTTTAAAGGTACGTGCTTGCTCTTCAAATGATTGATTTCCCATTGAAAAAACGTTCTTCATTATTCTTTCATAACGTTTTTTATTCGCTATCAGTACTTCTGCTTTTTCTTTCTCTATACTTTCATATTGAGCATGCCATTTTGAATCATTATCGTTCGTTTGAGTTAATTTATTTTTTATTATTTTTTCTGCTTGAATAAAATAATGTCCCTTAATTAAAATAGACACATAGAATAAGGTTAAATTGTCTTCACTATTGTAATAATTTATTTCTTTATCTGCTACAGTTTTGGCTTTCTTATAGTCTCCGTTTTGATAAAGTGCCGTTGCGTAAAATGAGTTTATTCTCGGCTCTTGTTTAATAGCATAAGCCACTTCGAAATACGTTGCTGCTTCTTCCATGTTTCCTAATTCAAAATATTCAAGGCCTTTATTGATATAGGCCTCATAACTTTTAGGAAATTCGATTTTTTCGCCCATACTATTCACCCATTCTTTTTTCGTTACTCTTTGTGTTGCTTTGTTTCAGTCTAACATAGGTTGAAATAGTGTAACACACTAATTATATGTATGTACAATAAAAAACACAACCTCATTAACAAGATAAACTCTACCTTAAACTATTTAAGGAAAGGTTAAACCAGTAAGTAGGCTGTGCTTTTTTTAGTATTTTCTAAATCGTTGGTATCTTTCTTCAATTAATTCGCTTGATGATTTGGATGTTAAATCATCAAGGGCTTTAACTATTTGTGCTTTTAGATTCTTTAGTATTGTATCATTTCCCAGTAATCCATTTTGATCTGTTTCTGGAATAATCTGATCAATAATCGATAAATCAAGTAAATCTGCAGCTGTTAATTTCATTATTTCAGCAGCCTCATCAGCTTTCGAAGCATCTTTCCATAAAATAGAAGAGAATCCTTCTGGTGAAAGAATAGAATACATCGTATGTTCCATCATCCAAACTTGATTTCCCATCGCTAATGCTAACGCTCCACCGCTGCCACCTTCTCCGATAATAATAGAAATAATCGGAACCTTTAACTGACTCATTTCCATTAAATTTCGAGCGATTGCTTCTCCTTGACCACGTTCTTCTGCTTCTACACCACAATAAGCGCCTGAAGTATTAATAAACGTTATAACCGGTCTCTGGAATTTTTCAGCTTGTTTCATTAGTCGCAAAGCTTTACGATATCCTTCAGGATGTGGCGAGCCAAAATTGCGCTCAATATTTTCAGTTAATTCATGGCCTTTTTGGTTACCAATAACAGTAATAGACTGTCCATTTAATGTAGCAATTCCACCAACAATGGCTTTATCATCACGAAACGAACGATCCCCATGAAACTCTATAAAATTCTCGAAAATTTCTTCAAATATTTCTAAAGCTGTCAATCGAGATGTTTTTCTAGATAGAACAACAATTTCACTTGCTTCACTCAATTGTTTCACCTTCTTCTATACAAATTCTCTTTCAGATAGTCAACTTTATTGATGAAGTTTTAAAAGCAGTCCCAAAGATCCTCTAAGTTCTACTCTTGGAACAATTTTATCAATAAAACCATTTTTCAACACAGACTCTGCTAATTGAAAATCATCTGGCAAAGTTTCTTTAATTGTTTGCTCAATCACTCGTCTTCCAGCGAAACCGACTAGTGCTCTAGGCTCTGACAGAATAATGTCACCTTGCATAGCAAAACTAGCAGTAACTCCGCCTGTAGTTGGATCGGTTAAGACAGTAATGTACAATAGTCCTTCTTCGCTGTGACGTGCTACTGCCGCACTGATTTTAGCCATCTGCATCAAAGATAAAATTCCTTCTTGCATGCGAGCGCCGCCTGAAGCTGTAAAAATAATGATAGGTAATTTTTCTTTTGTCGCACGTTCTAGTGTTCTAGTAATTTTTTCTCCTACA
The DNA here is from genome assembly GCA_036639135.1 of Carnobacterium sp. GTDB lineage: Bacteria > Bacillota > Bacilli > Lactobacillales > Carnobacteriaceae > Carnobacterium_A. The sequence continues at coordinate 11,336 of JAVWJE010000033.1, forward strand.
ATGCTGCCCATGCTGCCCATAATAAAACTAGAGTCCATTACACAAATCGCTGTTTTATGGCCTTCTATTAAAGCTTTACCCGTGACAACTGCTTCATGCAAATTAGTTTTAGCTTGCACGTTAGTAATTTTTTCTTCATAACCTGGAAAATCAAGAGGGTTTTTAAAAGCAATATCTAAATTCCATTCTTCAAAAGTTCCTTCATCTACTGTTAATTCAATTCGTTTCTTAGCGTCTATTCTAAAAGTATACCCACATTTTGGACATATCTTTTCGGACCCCAAATCTTTTCCATAGATGGATCGTTTACAATTTGGACATTGTGTAAACATTCCTTCTGGTACTTTTGCAGCATCTTTTTCATCTTCTAATCGTGAACTTTTAGTAATAGGGATAAAAGCTCTCTTTTTAAATAGTCTCACTTTCTCACCTCTTTATACGCTTAACTGATTATTATTCGACACGCGGTTTCCATTCTTTAAGAAAGATATCTTGCAAGAAACTAGTATCATATGAGCCATTAACAAAACGTTCATCTGCCAATAGATCTTCTTGGAAGAATTGGTTGCTTATGATTCCTTCAATAACCAACTCTCCTAATGCACGCTTCATTTTTGCAATGGCTTCAGCTCGGTCAGCACCTTTAGTAATAATTTTAGCAATCATTGCATCATAATACGGCGGAATGACATAACCTGCAAACATAGCACTTTCAACTCTCAAACCATTCCCACCACTTGGCATCATTAAATAAGAAATTTTACCTGGAGAAGGTGCAAAATTAAATGCTGGATTTTCAGCATTAATACGACATTCAATTGTATGACCAGTAATTTTCACAGCTTTTTGTTTGATTGTCATTTTATTCCCGCTAGCAATAGTCAACTGTTCTTTTACAATGTCAATCTCAGTCGCCATTTCTGTCACAGGGTGTTCTACTTGGATACGAGTGTTCATTTCCATAAAGTAGAAATTTCCAGACTGATCTAATAAAAATTCAATTGTTCCAGCATTTTTATACCCGACAAATTTTGCGGCACGTACTGCTATCTCTCCTAAACTTTTACGTTGTTCTTCACTGATTGCAACAGAAGGACACTCTTCGATAACTTTTTGATTGTTGCGTTGCAATGAACAATCTCTTTCTCCTAGATGAATAACGTTACCATGGTGATCAGCTAATATTTGAACTTCAATATGACGTGCATGTTCAATTATTTTTTCCATATACATACGATCGTCTCCAAATGCAGCTTTAGCTTCACTTTTAGCACTGTTAAAAGCAGCATTTAGTTCCTCACTTTTGTACACTTTTCTTATTCCTTTTCCACCGCCTCCAGCAGCAGCTTTCAACATCACTGGATAACCTAAGTCGTCTGCAAGTGATTTAGCTTTATCAGTATCGGTGATAAAGCCGTCACTTCCAGGAATAACTGGAACGCCTGCTTGAATCATTAAATCTCTCGCATTAGATTTATTTCCCATTTGCTCAATCGTCTCAGCATCTGGTCCAATAAAAGCCACATTCATTTCTTTACACATTGTAGCAAAAGTACTGTTTTCTGATAAGAAACCAAATCCAGGATGAATTGCCTGTGAATTGGTTACATCTGCAGCACTTAAAATACTTTGCATGTTAAGATAAGAATCTGTCGCTTTTGCTGGTCCTATGCAAATAGCTTCATCAGCCAATTGCATATGCAACGCATCACGATCGGCTTCTGAATAAACAGCTACTGTTTGAATACCCAGTTCACGACAAGCTCTAATGATTCGAACGGCTATTTCCCCGCGGTTTGCTATTAATATCTTTTTAAACATACGCTTATCTTCCTATGATGAACGTTAATTCAGCTTCACAAACTTTTTTTCCATCAACGTATGCTACACCTTTACCGATACCTGCATAATCTTTCAATTTAACAATATCTACAACTAGGATTAATTGGTCTCCGGGGACAACCTTTTTACGGAATTTCACTTTATTCATACCGCCTAAATAAGCTGTTTGTCCTTTAAATCTGTCTAAAGTTAACAGTGGAATAGAACCAGCCTGTGCTAGTGCTTCTAGAATATAAACGCCAGGTAAAACGGGTTCTCCTGGGAAATGTCCTTGGAAGATTTCTTCGTTAATTGTTACATTTTTTAAGGCTGTAACGTGTTCTCCTGGTGTCATTTCGTCTACACGGTCGATAAAATAGATTGGGTAACGATTTGGAATCAAAGCCTGGATTTCTGCAATATTTAATTTAGTCATGTTTTATATTCCTCCTAGATAATTCTAAATAGTGGTTGGTTGTATTCAACAACCTGCTCATCTTCTACGTAAACTTCTGCAATCGTTCCTTCTACTTCACTTTTTATCTCATTCATTAATTTCATTGCTTCCACAATACAAAGAACATCTCCAACTGAAACAGCCTCGCCAATTTTTTTAAAAGTAGGTTGGTCTGGAGCAGAAGACATATACGTTACACCAACTAATGGTGATTGGACAACGTGTCCTTCTTTTACTGCTTCTGTTTCGGTTTCATCTGAAAGAACTACTTCATCTTTTTGTAGAGAAGATCCGGGTTTAATAGTCTCTTTTTTCTTAACAGGAGCAGCCTCAATTGAATTCTTAGGTTCATCAGAATGATTGGTATTTTGTACACTAGTTGTGTTTTTGCTCATTCGAATTGAAGCATTGTCTATTTGTAAATCAAATTCTGTTAAATCAGATTGATTAACTAATGCCAGTATTTCTTTGACTTCATTAAAATCCATTATTGACCCTCCCATTTTTTGAAACAAGTGACCGCGTTATGGCCTCCGAATCCCAATGAGTTGTTTAGAGCATAATGCGTTTCAGTTTTTCTACCTACTTCTGGTATATAATCCAAATCACATACTTCATCTTGAACTTTCAAGCCAATTGTCGGTGGTAAGAAACCATCTTGTAAAGCTTTGATACAAGCAATAGCTTCAATTGCTCCGGCAGCGCCTAATAAATGGCCAGTCATACTTTTCGTACTAGAAATCGCAACTTTTTTAGCTGGTTCCTCACCAAATGCATATTTGATTGCCATTGTTTCAGCAGAGTCATTAGCCGGTGTACTTGTTCCATGAGCATTTATATACCCAACATCACTCGTTGTAATTCCAGCTTCTTCCATTGCATTTATCATCGCTTTTCCAGCTCCACTACCATCAGGTGTTGGTGCAGTCATATGGTAGCCATCTCCTGTTGAACCGTAACCAACGATTTCACCATAGATTGTTGCGCCACGCTCTAATGCGTGTTCTAGACTTTCTAACATCAAAACACCGGCTCCTTCTCCCATAACGAAACCATGACGTTCTTTATCGAATGGAATTGAAGCGCGATCTGGATCTGCACTAGTAGAAAGTGCCGTCAACGCAGCAAAACCAGATATTCCAATTTCATTTACTGTTCCTTCTGCTCCACCCGCTAAAATAACATCAGAATAGCCATGTTTAATATTGCGGTAAGCTTCTCCAATAGAGTTATTTCCAGAAGCACAAGCAGTAACAATGGAAGTATTGATTCCTTTTGTACCAATTGCAATTGAGATGTTACCTGCTACCATGTTGCCAATTGCCATAGGAACGAAAAGAGGTGCTACACGTTGTGGGCCTTTATCATGCATTTTTATAATTTGTTCTTGCATAGCGTTTAATCCGCCGATACCAGAACCTACGATAACTCCAAAACGATCCATATCTGTTTTCTCTGTATCAATACCACTCATTTCAACAGCTTGAACAGCTGCAGCAACACCATATCTTGAAAATTCATCCATTCTTTTAGCAATTTTACGAGGCATATAGTTTGTTGCATCAAAATCTTTTAATTCGCCAGCAACACTGATGCCTGTTTCTGTCGCATCAAATTTTGTGATTGGCCCAATACCATTTTTTCCTTCTTTTAAACCTTCCCAAAATTCATCAACTGAATTGCCTAAAGGGGTAACTGCACCCATTCCTGTAATTACTACACGATTTGTCATTGTAAAGCTTCCTCCTCTAACCATTCATTACCATACCACCGTCAACATTAATCACTTGACCGGTAATATAGTTATTTTCACTTAAAAAAACCGCAACGCGAGCAACATCTTCAACATTACCAAAACGTTTTAGTGGAACTTGTGCTACTGCTTGTTCTTTCATTTTGTCTGATAACACGTCTGTCATTTCTGTTTCAATAAAGCCTGGAGCAATAGCATTCACTGTAATTCCTCTTGCCGCTAGTTCTCTAGCAGCTGATTTCGTTAAACCAATTACGCCAGCTTTACTAGCTGCATAGTTCGCTTGACCAACATTTCCTACCAATCCAACAACACTTGACATGTTAATAATTGAACCACTTCTTTGTTTCAACATCACTTTTGTTGCATGACGAATCGTATTAAATGTCCCTTTTAAGTTCACTGAAAGGGTTTGATCAAAATCATCTTCAGACATACGCATTAAAAGTTTATCATTGGTAATTCCAGCATTATTCACTAATACATCTACACTACCGAAAACTTCTTTGGTTTCATCAATTAACTGCTTTGCCTTATCAAAATCGCTCATATCTCCTAATATAACATGAACTTTTACGCCGTAAGATTCGATTTCAGTAATTAGTTCAGCCGGGATAGGATTACGACCGTTTAACACGATATTTGCTCCAGTTTTTGCAAAAGCTATGGCTATTGCTTTGCCTATTCCTCTAGAACTACCAGTTACAATAACGGTTTTATTTTCTGTAGACATATGCTCATTCCTTTTTAAAGAGATTATGACTGTACTGTTTTTAAACAATACGAATCATTTCAATGTTGCAAATTTATTTAACGTTTTTTCTAATGATTTTTTGTTTTCTACATTCATAATTGTAACGGATTTATCAATTTTTTTAATAAAACTACTCAATGTTTTACCAGGACCAACTTCAATAAATGTATCTACACCTAAATCGATCATTTTTTTAATGCTATCTTCCCAATAAACAGGAGACATAACTTGTTTCACCATAACTTCAGCAATTTCTTCTTTAGATGAAAATACTTTAGCTGTTGTGTTACTGATGATAGGTAATTTTGGTTCTTTAATCGTTACTTGTTTTATTGCCTTAGCTAATTGTTCAGCTGCAGGAGCAAGTAACGTTGTATGAAACGGTCCACTAACTTGAAGGGGAACCACTCGCTTAGCACCTTTTTTCAATAAAAGTTCGCCAGCTTTTTCAACAGCTTCTTTTATACCAGCAATTGCAATTTGTCCAGGCATATTATAGTTTGCAGGAGACACAACCCCTAAATCACTTGCTTCATTACAAGCTTCAAGAATCGTATCACGATCCAATCCCATCACAGCACTCATCGCACCTTTTCCTGCTGGTACAGCATCGGTCATATATTGACCTCGTTTTTTAACTAGCTTAACTGCCGTTGTAAAATCTAACACTTCAGCTTTTACAAAAGCACTATATTCTCCAAGACTAAGTCCTGCCACCATTTCTGGCTCAATCCCTTTTTCTTTTAACAAGGCATCTATTGCTATGCTAAGAGTCAAGATTGCTGGCTGAGTATACGTTGTTTTATTAAGTTTGTCATTATCTTCAAAACACAGCGCCGCAACGTCCATTTCTAATGCAGCGCTTGCTTCTTCAAATACATTTCTGACAACTTCATATTCCTCATAAAGATCTTGTCCCATTCCTGGGTATTGGGCACCTTGGCCGCTATACACAAAAGCAATCTTCATTGTAATGACTCCTTCTGTTTATCTTTTTATAGTTATCTCAAACAAAGATAATGATCATTTCTTATTCAAAAAAATACCAGAAATCCTTGGAAGCCAATAGGAACTTCTTTCAGCTTTCTGGTATTTTTATTGGTTTAACGTTTCTTAATTTAAAAGACCTAAGCGATCAGCTTGTTCTTTTATAACTTCTTTGTATCCATCCATTAATTCATGAATGATCTCTTCACAGCTTTGCTCTCTTTTAACTAACCCGGCACTTTGGCCAGACATAAATGAGCCATTCACTTTATCGCCATCAACTACAGCTTTTTTCAATGCTCCTGTCCCAAGCGCTTCTAAACGAGAAAAATCTGGATTTTCATCACTCGTGATAGATTTTTCTATTTTCAAATATTCACGAGTTAATTTGTTGCGCAACACTCTTACTGGATGTCCTGTAATGAGTCCTGTTACAACCGTATCGATATCTTTTGCTTTTAATATAGAATCCTTGAAGTTTTGATGAGCATTACTCTCATACGCAACAACAAAACGAGTCCCTAATTGAGCGGCTGATGCGCCTAGCGACATAACAGCTGCCACTCCACGACCATCAGCAATTCCTCCAGCTGCAATAACCGGAATAGAAACTTCATCTACAACTTGAGGTACAAGGTTCATAGTCGTTGTTTTTCCGATATGACCGCCAGCTTCCATTCCTTCACAGATAACAGCATCTGCACCATCTTGTTGCATTCTTCTTGCCAATGCAACAGAGGCTACTACAGGGATTACAACTGTTCCAGCAGCTTTGAATTGTTCCATATATCTTCCCGGGCTTCCAGCACCGGTGGTAACTACTTTTATCTTTTCTTCGCAGATTAATTTTACAACTTCATCTACGTGTTTAGAAAGAAGCAACACATTGACTCCAAAAGGTTTATCTGTTAATTTTTTTGTTTGTGCAATCAATTCACGAACAATTTCTACATCCGCATGTCCGCAAGCTAAAACACCTAAGCCACCTGCATTTGATACTGCACTTACTAGACTTGGGTCTGCAACCCAAGACATAGCACCTTGGATAATAGGGTATTTAATACCAAGTTTTTCAATTAATTCAGCTTGCATACAGGATTCCTACTTTCTAATTGTTTCTACTTATTTTTTAGCTAATTCAGCTTCTACAAATGTTACGATATCTTGAACAGTGTTTAAACCTTCTTCTGATTCAATTTTAATATCGAACTCATCCTCAATATCATTGATGATTTGGAACAAGTCTAAACTATCTGCTTCTAAGTCCTCACGGAAATTAGTTGTTAATTGTACTTCTTCTTCTTCTTTGTCTAATTGGTCCACGATAATTTCTTGTATTTTTTCGAATGTCATTTTGGTTTCCTCCATATAGTTCTTATTTTTTTTGCTTATTTTTATAGCCTAAGCAGGCTTATTCTTACATTAATTAAAGTTGAATTAGCATCGAACCCCAAGTGAGGCCTCCACCAAATCCAGTTAATATAATTTTTTTACCTGTTCCCAGAACCAAGTCACCAGACGAAACAAGTTCATCAAGCAAAATTGGAATGCTTGCTGCAGAAGTATTGCCGTAATTAGAAATATTTAATGCAAACTGTTCAAATGGTATTTTCAGTTTTTTTGCAATTGCCTGAATAATACGCGAATTGGCTTGATGGGGTAAAATCCGAGTAACATCTGATAGCTCAATTCCAGCATCTTCGACTACAGTTTTGATACTTTTTGGTACACTGCGTATCGCAAAATCAAAAATAGCTCTACCTTCCATTTCTAAGTATACATCCGTTAAGTGATTGTTATTACCACTATATAGGTTGGATACTGGAAGTGATCCAGTAGTTAAAGCCAAACCACGACTCCCATCAGAATGAATATCTTCACCGATAAAACTACCTTCTGTTTCTGTACTTTCTAATAGTACGCCACCTGCTCCATCTCCGAACAAAACGGCTGTGCTACGATCACTCCAGTCAATCATTTTTGACATTACTTCGCCACCTAAAACCAATGCATAATTAAATTTGCCACTACTTAGCATTTTTTCAGCGACTGATAAAGCATATATGAAGCCTGAACAAGCAGCACTTACATCAAAAGCCATACTTTTACTGGCCCCAATATAATCTTGTACTAAACAAGCAGTTGAAGGACTTAAATAATCAGGAGACATCGTTGCAACAATAATTAAGTCGAGCTTATCAGCTGAAACGTCTGATTTTCCAAGGATGTCTAATGCT
>JAVWJE010000034.1:0-19203 GCA_036639135.1 Carnobacterium sp.
GGAGAAGAACGAAATTTAGAACTTGAGTTAAAAGTTCTTGCAGATGTAGGTTTGGTAGGTTTTCCATCAGTTGGAAAATCAACTCTCCTCTCAATCGTTTCTTCTGCACGACCTAAAATTGGAGCGTATCATTTTACTACCTTAGTTCCTAATTTAGGAATGGTTAAAATGGAAAATGGGAAAAGTTTTGTAATGGCTGATCTACCTGGGTTAATTGAAGGAGCTTCGCAAGGAGTTGGTTTAGGAATTCAATTCTTGCGTCATATCGAACGTACTCGTGTGATTTTACATGTTATTGATATGAGTGGTAGCGAAGGTAGAAAACCTTACGATGATTATGTAACGATTAATAATGAGTTAGAAAGTTATGATTTAAGGCTAATGGAACGTCCACAATTAATTGTAGCAAATAAAATGGATGTACCAGGTGCCCAAGAAAAATTAGAAGAGTTTAAAGAACAATTGAGACTATTAAAAAAAGATGAATATGAAGATGATATTCCACTATTCCCAATTTCAGCTATTACGCATAAAGGTATTTCTAATTTATTAAATGCTACAGTAGACGTATTAGAGGTTACTTCTGAATTCTTATTAGAAGAGCTGGATCAAGAAGAAGAAACCGTATTGTATAAACATACCCCAGAAGACAAAGGATACGAAATTACGCGTGATTCTGATGCTTCATGGGTACTGTCAGGAGATAAGTTAGAGAAACTATTTAAAATGACTAACTTTGAACATGAGGAATCTGTTCGTCGTTTTGCTCGTCAGTTGAGAGCAATGGGAATTGATGAAGAGTTACGTGAACGTGGAGCGATTGATGGCGATTTGGTTCGCATTATGAAATATGAATTTGAATTTGTTGAATAAAGAAAAAAACTAACAAAAAAAGTAATCCAATTGAATGCTCTGTTCAATTGGATTACTTTTTTCAATTCAGTTGTTTATCGCTAAATAATCGGAAGTTTGTTAAAATAGAATGGAAATGATACGTTAAATAATACTCGTATAAATATTAAACGGTTAGGATTGTGTAAAAATGGAATTATTATTCTTAGGGACTGGCGCAGGTGTTCCAGCTAAAAGTCGCAATGTTACTAGTATTGCATTAAAATTATTAGCAGAGCGAAATAGTATTTGGTTATTTGATTGTGGAGAAGCTACACAGCAACAAATTTTGCATACAACTTTAAAACCAAGAAAAATTGATAAAATATTTATTACCCATCTTCATGGCGATCATATATTTGGTTTACCAGGTTTGATTAGCAGTCGCTCATTTCAAGGTGGCGAAAGTCCCTTAACAATTTATGGCCCTAAAGGCGTTAAAAGCTTTGTTTTAACTAGTTTAAAAGTATCAGGAACACATTTGAAATTTCAATTAAAATTTATTGAAATTAGTGAATCCGGAGTAATTTTTGAAGATTCTCAGTTTAAAGTTAGTTGTTTGCCATTAGAGCATGGAATAGAATCTTTTGGTTATCGCATTGAAGAGTCAGACTATCAAGGTAGTTTGCAAGTAGAAAAACTGAAAGAACTTGGCATACCATTTGGTCCTTTATATGGAAAATTAAAAAATGGCGAAACGATTACTTTGCCAGATGGGCGAAGTTTCAATGGTCTTGATTTTATTGGTCAAAACCAAAAAGGGAGAATTGTTACGATTTTAGGAGATACAAAAAAAGCAAAAAATAGTGTCTCATTGGCAAAAAATGCTGATGTTCTCGTTCATGAGAGTACATTTGTAGGTTCTGATCAGAAAATGGCACGTGATTATAATCATTCTACAAATGTTGATGCTGCATGTGTTGCTAAAGAAGCGAATGTTAAACAACTATTCTTGACTCATATAAGTGCACGCTATTTAGGTAAAGATGTTAGTGCACTAGAAAAAGAAGCGCAATACTATTTTAAACAAACATTAGTTGCAAAAGATTTTGAGGAATTTAATATACCGTTAAGTCAATAGTCTAACAAAAAAGGAGTAATGAATATGACAGTAAACACAAACCATTTAACAGACAAAATCGTTTTTATAACCGGAGGATCTGCGGGACTAGGAGAAGAAGTTGCTTATCAAGCCGCAAAAAAAGGAGCAATAGTTGTTGTAACAGCACGCAGAAAAGAACTTTTAGAAAAAGTAAGAAAAAAATGTTCAGCGTTATCAAAAAAACCAGCATATGCTTATCAATTAGATGTTTCGAATCCAGATAAAATACAAGAAGTAATCGAACAAGTTTCTCAAGAGGTTGGAGATATTGATGTTTTAGTTAATAATGCTGGATTTGGTCATTTTGAAGAAGCGTTAACGTTTGATATGTCAATTGCAGAAAATATGTTTAGAGTAAATGTTTTAGGGATGATTTATGTTACACAATTGGTTGCTATACAGATGGCTGAGAAAAAGAAAGGCCATATTATTAATATCGCTTCACAAGCTGGCAAAATGGCTACGACTAAATCAAGTATTTATTCTGCAACAAAATTTGCTGTAATAGGGTATTCCAATGCTTTACGATTAGAATTAAAACCGTTGGGTATAATTGTAACTACGGTGAATCCTGGTCCAATCGACACTAATTTTTTTGATATTGCTGATCAGAGTGGAACTTACTTGAAACAAGTTGGTAAAATAGTTTTGAAAACTGAGACGGTCGCTGAACGAATTATTGGATTAATTGGAACGCGAAGAAGAGAATTAAATTTACCTTATGCTATGGAGCTAGCAAGTAAACTTTACACTCTGTTTCCAAAAGCTGGAGACTTTTTGACGCTGAAATTTTTTGACAATAAATAAAGAGTTTTCGTTAGGGACGTAAAGATTGTTGTGCTAAAATAAAAACAATGAAGAATAAAAAAATAAAAAGAAGAGAGGGTTATAAGATGAAAAAACAATGGGCTACAATTTTAGCAATCATTCTTATCTTATTGATTTCATTATTTGCAGTACTGAATGTCGATGTAGTACCTGTTAACTTTGGTTTTGCATTAGTCTCTTGGCCATTGATCATGATTATTTTAGGATCATTATTTATTGGAGCATTAGTTACAGTTTTAATTGCTACTAGTACTGCTTTTAAAACGAAAAAACAAATAAAAAATTACGAAGCTGAATTATCAAAAGTAGATGAAACAAAACAAAGAGAATTAGAGAAGCAAAAAATGAAATATGAACAAGAAATTACTGAAAAAGATGAAGAAATAGCACGTAAGATGACTAAGATTAATAGTTTAGAAACAGAACTAATAGACCGAATGACACAGAATCCACATTCAAATTCTGTTTTAAATGATAAATAGTTTCAATTCATTTTTAAAAGACCTTGAGAAAGAGTATTATTGGAGTAAGTTAGAAAACGACGATATATTTTGAGGCGCCGCGAATATCAATTCGTGTAGCCTTTTTTTTAGAGAAAAATAATAAAGTATACATAGCCTGAATTACTACAAATTTTTTAAGTATTAAGGATAGATTCTATGAATAATCCAGATATAGATACGTATTGTACAATTTATATAAGATGAACCTCGAAAGTCTATTTTTTGAATGATTAGGGATGAAAGGTTTTTCCACTCACCTAGTTTTTCCAACTAGTTTGTCTAGTGATAATATATATGGTAAAATATTTTTTAGTATAAGTTAAAGAAAACAGGTGAGAATTTGAATGATTTGGAAGAAAAACTAATTGATTGGACAAAAGAGATAACGGAATTTCATTTTCCGCGTTGGGAAGAATTGCCAGATTTTGATTTATATATGGACCAAGTATTAAACTTGATAGATACTTATCTTTACGTGTTTAAAACAGATAAACAAAGCAAAATTATTACAGCATCTATGGTAAATAATTATGTTAAGTTAGATTTAATACCGGCTCCTGTAAAAAAAAGATACAATAAAAAACATTTGGCTTATTTGATTGCAATATCAGTGTTGAAACAAGTATTAACTATTTCAGAAGTAAAAGAAGGTATCGTGTATCAAGCTTCTACAGTTGGGATCAGAGAAGCATACGATTTATTCTGTACAGAACAAGAAGCAGCATTAAATGCGATTGCTTCTCATATAGAGGTTAATAAAAATCAGCCTATACCTTTGCTGCCAAATAATACAGAATTAGAGATACTTGTTGTGCGAACTTCATGTATAGCAGTAGCATCTAAAATAACAACTCAAAAAATCTTGGCATTAGTTAAAAAGAATAACAATCAATTAGAAAAAATATAAAAGAAAAAGGAATAGTGAGGTAAATTAAATGAATAAAGAAAAAGTTGCATACTTGGTTGACTCAGGCTCAAATGTTCCTGAAGAATATGTTGAACTGGGCAATATGAATGTTATTCCACTTAAAATTATTTACAAAGATGAAGAATTTATAGACAATGTAAACATCTCGCCTCAAGAAGTATATGATCGTTTACCAGAGGAGATTCCAACAACGTCTCTTCCCAGTGGTGAAGTGATTTCAGATATTTTTAAAAAAATCCATAATGAAGGTTTTAAAAAGGTAATATGTGTGACTATTTCAAGTGGATTAAGTGGAACCAATAATATGGTTAGAGTCATTTCGGAAAGTTTCACGGATATGGAAATTATGACAATAGATTCAAAAAATATTGGTGTAGGCAGTGGCTTAATTGCTGTTCAGGCCTATAAGTATGTTGAAGAAGGATTTGATTGGGAAACGATCAAAGCAAAATTAGAACAAGATGTTTATAATTCAAAAATATTCTTCCATGTACCAACTCTTGAGTATTTACAAAAGGGAGGACGGATTGGTTTGGTAGCCTCTATTCTAGGAAATATGCTTAATTTGAAACCAATCATTACTTGCAATGAAGATGGTGTTTATGACACGGTTGCAAAAATAAGAGGCAGCAAAAAAAGTGTTCAAAAAGCAATTGATTTAACGGTTGACTTTGCTGGGAAAGCAAAGAAATATAATTTGGCAATTGCCTATGGTGGGGAAACAGCTAAAACACAAGTGAAAGAGATTCGTTCTGCTCTCGAAGAAAAATTACCATTATTTGATGAAATTTTCGAGGGAGAAGTTAGCCCAGCTTTAGGAGTTCACACTGGTCCTGGTCTAATTGGAATTGGGATTATCATCACTGAATCTTAAAAATCAAACAGTCAAAAAACTTTCCTACTATTTTTTAGGAAAGTTTTTTTCTTTGTTCAATCTTTTTTTAATGATTTTTGGTATACTATTAAAGTTGGGAGTGAAACAATTTGTTAACGATAGAAGATAAATGGAAAGTAAAAGAGACACCCTTTGACAGTCTAAATGAACAAGAAAAAACAGAACTAGAATCTAATTATACTCCTTTGTTTATATCACTTTGTTTACAAAAAGGCTTAAACTCTATAGATGAAATTAAAAATTTTATAATCCCGAATGATTCATGGATTCATGATCCGTATCTTTTAAATGACATGGATAAAGCTGTTTCTCGAATTATGGAAGCTATTGAAAAAGGCGAACAAATTACAGTCTATGGCGACTACGATGCGGACGGAATTACCAGTACAGCAGTTTTGAAAGAAACGATTGAAATGATTGGTGGGGAAGTTAACTATTATATTCCGAATCGTTTTACTGATGGATATGGGCCTAATAAAGTAGTCTTTGAAAAATTAATATCAGAAGGTACTAAATTAATTTTAACCTGTGATAATGGTGTATCAGGGCATGAAGCGATTTCTAAAGCAAATGAGTTAGGCGTTGATGTGATAGTAACCGATCACCATGAATTACAAAGTACATTACCTGATGCCTACGCTATCATACATCCTAGACATCCAGATGGAGATTATCCTTTTAAAGACTTGGCAGGCGTAGGCGTAGCCTTTAAATTAGCTACTGCTCTTTTGGGAGAAATACCATTAGAGATGCTTGACCTAGTAGCGATAGGAACGATAGCTGATTTAGTTAGCTTAACAGGTGAAAACCGAGCGTTAGTAAAACAAGGTTTAGCAGTTTTAAGGGAATCACAACGAATAGGGTTGATGGCTTTATGTAAGATTGCTAGTATTAAGCAAAGTGAGGCAGATGAAGAAACAATTGGTTTTACACTAGCACCCCGTTTAAATGCCGTTGGTCGTCTAGGAGATGCTGCCCCAGCTGTTGAATTATTGACTACTTTTGATGATGAAAAAGCTATAAGTTTAGCCGAAACAATAAATGAAAAGAACACTGAAAGACAATCGATTGTGACCGAAATAACTGCTGAAGCTTTAGCAATGATTGAACAAGAAGATCCTGATCAAGGTATTTACGTTTTAGCAAAAGAAGGATGGCATGAAGGTGTCTTAGGAATTGTAGCAAGTAAGATTGTGTCAAAAACTGGAAAACCGGCTATTGTTCTCAGTATGGATCAAGATAAAGGATATGCAAAAGGTTCTGGCAGAAGCACCACGAGCTATCATTTATATCATGCTTTAGAAGATACTGATCGTTTACTAACAAAATTTGGCGGGCATCATATGGCTGCGGGTCTAACTTTGCCTATTGAAAATATAGCTGTAATTAGAACAGAATTAAACGCATTCTTGCAACAAAAAGAAGGGACTAGTTCCTCAGTAATCCCACTTCTTGTTGATGAGAAGCTTCACATCTCAGATGTGACCATAAAAGCCATTGAAGAATTACAAAAACTAGCTCCATTCGGCACGGATAATCCGAAACCAGTTTTTCTTTTTGAGCAAGTTCGAGTTCAAGAGATTAGAAGAATTGGAAGCGAAAAAACTCACTTGAAATTAAAACTAGTTGAGGAAAAGTCAGAGCTAGATGTGATAGGGTTCCATTTAGGAGCTATGGGTGAGAATATTGGGGCAGAAGCTGAACTGTCTGTGATAGGAAAACTTAATATTAACGAGTGGAATGGTTTAAGAAAACCTCAATTAATGCTAGACGATTTAATAGTCAATGGGACGCAAATGTTTGATTTAAGAAGTACTCAAATTTCATCAAGTATATGGCAATTGCCTGATGCTGACTACATTTTCTTTAATGAGAAAAATTTTAAAAAATACCAAGAAAACATTCCGGAAAAAGGGTATGCTTATCTAATTTTAGATGAACAAGAAGCCACACAGTTTGCAATGAAGACAACTAAATTAGTCTTAGTTGATTGTCCAGATCATTTAGACTTGTTAAGTAAACTACTGAAAAACAGTGAACCAACTAATATCTATGCAAGTTTCTTTAATCAAGAAAGTGCTTATTTAGATGGTATGCCGAGTCGCATACAACTTTCACAAGTATTCAAATATGTTGCGACACACATGGACATTGATGTAAGACATAAAACGAAACGATTATCTGAGCATTTAAAATTAAAAGAAAATATGCTGATTTTTATAATCTCCGTGTTTTTTGAAGCTGGTTTTGTTACAATACAAGATGGCATTATGAATATTGTTTCCAATGTTGAAAAAAAAGAATTAACAGAAACAGAAGTTTATCAAAAACGACTAGGAAAATTTGCTGCAGAAGAAGCTCTTATTTATAGTCGTTTTGCTGAACTTGAAAAATGGATGAAAAAACAATTGAATAAGAAGTTGTAAAATTGAAACGGAGGAAGTTTTAATGGATTTGAAAAAATATATAGCTAATGTACCAGATTTTCCAGAGGAAGGGATTATTTTTCGTGATATCTCTCCTTTAATGGCTGACGGAGAAGCTTATCGATTTGCGACAAATGAAATAGTTAAATATGCAAAAAATAAAGGTGTAGATATGATTGTAGGGCCAGAAGCACGAGGTTTTATAGTAGGTTGCCCAGTAGCTTATGAGTTAGGAATAGGATTTGCTCCCGCTAGAAAAAAAGGGAAATTACCGCGTGAAACTGTAGAAGTGAGTTATGGTTTAGAATATGGTGATGACGTCTTACAAATTCACAAAGATGCTATTAAACCTGGGCAAAAAGTACTTGTTTGTGACGACTTGTTAGCAACAGGTGGAACGATTGCAGCAACGATTAAGCTAATCGAACAATTAGGTGGAGAAGTTGTGGGGACTGCTTTTTTGGTTGAGTTAAGCGATTTAAAAGGCCGCAATAAAATTAAAGGCTATGATATACTAGCGCTAATGGAGTATTAAAAAACCGTGAAATAAAGGTTTGAAATTAAACAGATAACAAAAAAAGGCCCTTAGTTTATTTATGGAATCATAAATTAAACTAAGGGCCTTTTTTTTGTATGCTATTATCCAATTATACAGAAATGGCATTTATTCCCATTTCAAAAATTAAAATTAGGATAGATTAGAAAATGTGACTGCGATACAAACTGACTACTTTGCCAAGAATAATAACTTCGTTTAATAGAATAGCGCTCATCGAATCATTTTCTGGCTGCAATCGATAATAGTTGTCTTCACGATAAAATCTTTTACAAGTAGCTTCATCTTCGCTCGTTAAAGCAATAACAATATCGCCATTATTTGCACTAGATTGTTTTCGAACAATTACTTCATCACCATCCAAAATACCAGCATTAATCATACTTTCTCCTCGTATTGTTAGCATGAAGAGAGTATCGCTTTCTTGTTTTAAATTAGGAGGAAGTGGGAAATAATCAGAAGCTTCCTCAACAGCTAAGATAGGCTCACCGGCAGCAACTGTTCCTAATAAGGGAATTTGATCTAATTGTATACCTAATTTTGATAATCCTTTAGAAGTGAATTCAATTGCACGCGGTTTACTAGGATCTCTATGTATAAATCCATTCTTTTCAAGCCGCGATAGATGACCATGTACAGTAGAAGTGGAAGATAAAGAAACCGCTGTTCCAATTTCACGTACTGTAGGTGGGTAACCTTTTAGTTTTACTTGGTCATGAATGTATTGCAAAACTTCAATTTGTCTTGATTCTGGTGTTTTACGCATAAATAGATGCACCTCAGTTCATTTATTATTTCTTATTTAGAATAACATAAATAAACCTTTGAATCAAACAAATGTTCGCACAAATAGAAACCGATTTTAATGCATGGATTAATTTTTTTTGGTATAGTAATTAAATAATAAGAATAATGGGGTGAAAAAGTGTTATCTAAAGATCAAATAGCAAGAATAAACGAATTAGCAAAAAAAGCAAAGAATGAAGGATTAAGTTTATCTGAACAAACAGAACAAAAAAAATTAAGAGAATCTTACCTAGCTGCCTTTAGAGGAGGCATGCGTAACCACATTGAGGGATTAAAGGTGGTTGACGAAACGGGTGAAGACGTTACACCTGATAAATTAAAAAAAATACAAAAAGAAAAAGGTCTTCATGACCGTTAAAAGTTAAAAAAGCTGTTATTAGGTTTATTTTTATTAAATTGCGTTCAGACGTTGATTTGAACGCTAAAAAACAGTAAAATAAAAGCAACACAATTGAGAGGATGATTTAATTGTTTGACAACACTGACCAGTTAGCGATTAATACGATTAGAACACTTAGTATGGAAGGGGTTCAAAAAGCCAACTCTGGACACCCAGGACTACCAATGGGAGCAGCTCCAATGGCCTATACACTTTGGACAAAACACTTGAAAGTGAATCCTAAAAATTCAAAATGGGTAGATCGCGATCGCTTCGTCCTTTCTGCAGGACATGGCTCTATCATGCTATATAGCTTATTGCATCTTGCAGGTTACAATGTTTCAATCGATGATTTGAAAAATTTCCGTCAATGGAATAGCAAAACTCCTGGACATCCAGAAGTACATTTCACAGATGGTGTAGAAGCAACAACAGGTCCATTAGGCCAAGGGATAGCAAATGCTGTAGGTATGGCAATGGCAGAAACACATTTAGCAGCAACTTATAATAAAAAAGATTTTGAAATTGTTGATCATTACACTTATGCATTGTGTGGAGACGGCGATTTAATGGAAGGGGTTTCATCTGAAGCAGCTAGTTTAGCTGGTCATTTAGAACTTGGAAAATTAATTATGTTGTATGATTCAAATGATATTTCTTTGGATGGACCGACATCAAAAGCCTTTACTGAAAATGTTGGTCAACGATTTGAAGCTTACAATTGGCAATATATTTTAGTAAAAGATGGCAATGATATTGATGAAATCAATGCTGCAATTGAAACGGCTAAAGCTGAAAAAGTAAAACCGACAATCATTGAAGTAAAAACAATTATTGGATTTGGTGCTCCAAATGAAGGAACACATAAAGTACATGGCGCTCCTTTAGGTCCTGAAGGCATCGAAGCAGCTAAAAAGGCTTATGGATGGGAAGGGAAAGACTTCTTTGTACCGGGCGAAGTAAGCCAACGCTTTGAAGAAACAATGGTTGATAAAGGAGCCCATTCAGAAAAAGAATGGACTGCATTGTTTAATAATTATCGTGCTGCTTATCCTGAATTAGCTGAACAATTTGAACAAGCTATGAACAATGAACTTCCGAAAGATTGGGATAGTGAATTACCTAGTTTTACAGAAGGAGATTCTGCTTTAGCTTCACGTGTTACAAGTAGTCAAGTATTGAGTGCTATTTCTAAGACCGTTCCTGCTTTCTGGGGTGGTTCTGCAGACTTATCTTCTTCTAATAATACAATGGTTGCTGGTGAAAAAGACTTCCAACCTGGACAATATGAAGGAAGAAATATTTGGTACGGTGTACGTGAATTTGCTATGACAGCTGCAGCAAACGGAATTGCATTGCACGGCGGATCAAAAACTTACGTAGGAACATTTTTCGTTTTTACAGACTATTTAAGAGCAGCCGTTCGTTTAGCAGCCATTTCTAAGTACCTGTAACATACGTCTTCACACACGATTCAGTTGCTGTTGGAGAAGATGGGCCAACACATGAACCTGTAGAGCATCTTTCAAGCTTGCGTAGCATGTCTAATCTGACTGTTCTTCGCCCTGCTGACGGGAATGAAGTCGTTGCTGCATGGAAAATTGCTATGACATCAACGGATCACCCAACAATGCTAGTATTATCTCGTCAGAATTTACCTGTTTTACCAAAAACAAGCGAATTAGCAGAAGAAAATGTTGTTAAAGGTGCTTATGTCCTTTCGCCACAAGATGGAGAAATTCCAGAAGGTATCTTAATTGCAACTGGATCTGAAGTTGCATTAGCAATGGAAGCACAAAAAAATCTTAAAGCAGCTGGAAAAGATGTTTCTGTCGTTTCTATGCCAAGTTTTGATTTATTCGAAAAACAAGACGCTGCTTATAAAGAATCTGTTTTACCTAATGCTGTTCGTAAACGTGTATCTATTGAAATGGGTTCAAGTTTTGGTTGGGAGCGTTACGTAGGATTAGATGGTGCTATGATAGCCATCGATAAATATGGAGCGAGCGCGCCTGGAGATAGAGTTATTAAAGAGTATGGGTTTACAGTAGATAATATTGTTGAAAAATTCACTAAACTTTAAAAGTTAAACCTTAATTCTCGACTATGTAAATTGATTTTCTATCAATTTACATAGTTTTTCTATTGAAAGCAGTTTGCCTATTTATTTTTAGTTGAAACTCTAGTACAATTAGTCAGTGAGAAAGTTTGAAAGGAGTGAGTATAAATGAATACAGGTTTAGCAATTATTTTAATAGTTGTTGCATTAGTTGCTGGTTTAGTAGGTGGATTCTTCTTAGCGAAAAAATATATGATGGATTATTTCAAAAAAAATCCGCCAATCAATGAAGATACACTTCGTATGTTGATGATGCAAATGGGACAAAAACCATCAGAAAAGAAAATTAGACAAATGATGGCTTCTATGAAAGTTCAATCAGAAAAACAGAATAAGAAAAAATAAGTAGTACTTTAACCTACGCTTATATTTTAAACAATGCGAGCAGGATATTTCTGTTTGCATTTTTTATTATACTATTTAAAAAAAGACAGGTGGTTAAATAAAATGGGAGTTTACAAAAAATTAAGTTGGTTTTTTAAACAAGAAAAAAAAGCCTATATTACAGGTATTAGTTTTTTAATCTTTGTGGCTTTTCTACAGTTATTACCACCAAAAATTTTAGGAACGATTATAGACCTTATTAAACAAGGAACCTTAACTAAAGCTGTATTAATAAAATGGTTGGTTATTTTGTTCATTACAGCTACTACTCAATACCTTTTTAGGTATATATGGAGAATGAATATATGGGGAACTTCTGCTAAACTAGAAAGAGTTTTGAGAAAAAGGTTATTTGATCATTTTACAGCAATGGATGTAGGTTTCTTTCAAAAATATCGTGTTGGAGATTTAATGGCGCATGCTACGAATGATTTAAATGCCATTCGAAATGTTGCAGGCGGTGGGATTTTAACATTCGTTGATTCGGTTATCACTGGAAGCATAACAATTGTTGCAATGATGATAATAGTTGATTGGCGTTTGACTCTAATTGCTTTACTTCCTTTACCTTTTTTAGGAGTAGCTTCACGTGTATTAGGTTCAAAGCTACATGAAAGATTCCGTAAAGCTCAAGCAGCATTTTCTCATATGAATGACAAAACGCAAGAAAGTATTGTAGGTATGAAAGTAATTAAAACGTTCGGCCAAGAAAAAGAAAATAGTGAAGAATTCAAAAGCAAAACAGCTCAGGTTGTTGCTGAAAATAGAAAAGTATACAAAATTGACTCTCTTTTTGATCCAGTTATGACCTTTATTATCGGTATTTCTTATATATTAACTATTACACTGGGTGGGTATATGGTGATGACAAACATTATTTCTATTGGAGATTTTGTAACGTTTATTAACTATATTGCTATGCTCGTTTGGCCGATGTTTGCGATTGGTCGTTTATTTAATATCTTAGAACGAGGTAGTGTTAGTTATGATCGTATTGAGAAAATTTTAGAAGAAGAAACTAAAATTGTTGAAGATCCACATGCGCTTAAAACTGCCATAACAGGTGATATTGATTATACTATTGAAAAATTTTGTTACCCTAAAACATCCAAAATTGTGTTAAATCATGTGGATTTTAAATTAAACGAGGACAGACACTGGGGATTGTGGGTAAAACAGGTTCAGGGAAAACAACCATTTTCAAATTACTTTTAAGAGAATATGACCGGTATAAAGGTCAGATAACTTACGGGGGTCATGATATCAGAGACTATTCTCTGGATGCTTTATTACAGCATATTGGTTATGTTCCTCAAGATCAGTTCTTATTTTCGACAACGATTATGAATAACATACGGTTTGCAAATCAAGATTTCGACCAATCTAAAGTAGATTACGTTGCAAAGATAACGGCTATTCATGAAGATATCTTGGAGATGGAAGATGGATACAATACGTTAGTTGGTGAACGTGGTGTTTCCTTATCTGGTGGACAAAAGCAACGTTTAGCTATTGCTCGAGCCCTGATTATTAATCCGGAACTGCTCATTTTAGATGATGCTCTTTCAGCAGTTGATGCTAAAACAGAAGAAGCTATCTTATCAGAGTTGAAAAAAGAAAGGTCTGAACAAACAACAATTATTGCTGCACATCGTATTAGCAGTGTTATGCATGCTGACGAAATTATCGTTATCGATAATGGAGGAATCTCCGAGCGAGGTACTCATAAACAGTTACTTGAAAGTAATGGGTGGTATAAAGAGATGCACGACAAACAACAACTTGAAAGAAATGTAAAAGGAGGGGCAGACTAATGGAACAAAAGTCAAATTGGTCACGGTCCATTTAAAGAACAATTAAAAATTGTTAAACGTATTTTTTCTTTTGGAGCTCCTTTTAAAAAGAAATTTTTTCTTGGAATCTTTTTTGGTGTTTTACTGTCTATAACAAACGTTGTATTACCTAGGATTATACAAACGTTTATCGATGATTATTTAACGACTCAAACAGCGACAGTTCGAATCATTTCTTTATTCGCCTTAGCCTATTTTGGAGTAACCATCATAAAAATTATCGTTTGGTATTTAAATCTGTATTTGTTTAATTTAGCCTCTGAAAAAAACAGTTGAAAACATTCGTAATAAAGTGTTTACAAAATTACAAACTCTAGGAATGAGATTCTATGACTAAACACCTGCTGGCTCGATTGTTACTCGAGTTACAAACGATACTGAAATGATCAAAGAATTTTGGGAGGTTTTCTTAACTGTTTTGCAGGGGATATTTGGTGTTATTGCATCCTTTGTAGCAATGGCTCTATTAAATGTAACATTGACATTATGGGTTACCTTATTTATTCCTGCATTATTGGTTGTTATTTGGTATTATCAAAAGTATAGTTCAGCTATTTACCGTAGCATGCGAGAAAAGCTTAGCTTGTTGAATACAAAATTAGCTGAATCTATTTCAGGAATGAGTATTATACAACAATTTCGCCAAGAAAAAAGACTGCAAGAAGATTTTGATAAAACAAATATGTCTTATTTTGATTCACGTTTTGCCATGGTAAAAGCAAACGCATTGCTACTGGGTCCAGTTATCAATTTATTAGACACATTAGCTTTAGTTGTTGTCTTAGGTTTTTTTGGATATGACGCTTTAGATGGAGCGGTTGGGATTGGTATCATTTATGCTTTTACTTCTTATGTCCAAAATTTTTTTAAGCCAATGGTAAGAATGATGGATAGTTTGAGCGTGTTTCAAGATGGAGTCGTTTCTAGTAGTAGAGTTCTAGATGTTTTAGACAATCAAGAATTAACTCCTCAACAAGATGAAACGAGCGATGCAACAATTAAAGAGGGGAAAATAGAATTTAAAAATGTGAGTTTTTCTTATGACGGCAAAAAAAATGTCTTGAACAATATAAGTTTTGTTGCTTACCCTGGAGAAACGGTTGCACTTGTTGGACACACCGGTAGTGGAAAGAGCTCAATCATTAACGTCATGATGCGGTTTTATGAATTTTTCGAAGGAGATATCTTGATAGACGATATTTCTATTAGAAAATATCCAATAAAAGAATTAAGAAGTGAAATGGGACTAGTCTTACAAGATTCTTTTTTATTCTATGGTACGCTTAAAGATAATATTCGTTTGAAAAATCCTACTATTTCTGATCGCCAAATAGAAGCTGCAGCACAATTTGTTCAAGCAGATACCTTTATTGAACAATTACCCAATCAGTATGACTCAAGAGTGATTGAAAGAGGAGCAAGTTATTCTAGCGGACAAAAACAATTAATTTCTTTTGCAAGTACGATTGTTACTGATCCAAAAATTTTAATTCTTGATTAAGCAACTGCTAACATAGATATAGAGACAGAAGCTTTGATTCAAGAAGGGCTTGAAAGAATGAGAAAAGGTCGTACAACTTTAGCCATTGCTCATCGTCTTTCAACGATTCGTGATGCTAATATGATTCTTGTGCTAGATCATGGTGAAATTATAGAAAGAGGCAATCATGACGAGTTAGTCAGCCAAAATGGAGCTTATTATGAAATGTATCAACTTCAAAATAGTGGCGTAGTAGATTAAAAAAACTGTTCTTCTTGTTTTTAAAACAAGAAGAACAGTTTTTTTTAAGTTAAGGTGTAATTTTAAATTCGTAAGAAGGATCTATTTCGTAATCTAACTGGTTAAAAGCTTGTTGAATTTCTGCCTCAATTTCTTTTAGTGTCTCTTTTGTTAATCGTGTTCCTTTGTCAATCACGATAGGGTCGCCAAAGTTTACTGTTACTCTTTTTCGTTTTACTAGTTCCTTTAAAGTTAACGGACCCTGGTAAACAGTTGGTATGATGGGAACACCGCTTAGTTTTGCAATCGTTGCTGCTCCACCTTTTAATTCGGAAGAGTGTCTTGTTCCAGTTGGGAAAACAACCAAGTTCAAATGCCCTTCTTTTAAAATTTTAACGGGAGTTTTTATTGCGCTAGGTCCTGGATTTTTGCGATCAACTGGAAAAGCATTACAATGTCTAATGACCCAAGACAAAATGGGATTCTTGAATAATTCTTTTTTTGCCATGAATGAAAATTCATGTGGTTTAGCAGCTAAAGCAAGATAAACAGGATCAATCCAAGTCCGATGAGGAGCTACAAGTATAAAAGATCCTTCGGTTGGTAATTTTTCTGTATTTCGATAATGTGCCTTGCCGTTTAAAATCCATAATAAAAAACCGACGAAGTCGCGTAACGTTCTAAAAAACACTAGATCTCAACCTTTCATAATAAATAAACTATAATGCCGTAATAATGATATAATTATGAATGAGATAAACTGTTTTAGCAAGTATTTTTAAAATATAAATAGATTCTTTGTTTAGTGAATAGCTGTATTTTCAATTGTTTTATTTGAGTTAAGTAAGAATCATGATTAAAAAATGAAAAAGTTTTCTTTTTATTTAAAAATGACGTACAATGGAGAGATAGAAAAATTCGAGATGAAAACAATCAAAACGTATGAAAGTAGGGGAACGTTGAATGAAATGGAGTATTCCAGAACGAGTTATTGATCAAGGAAGAAAATATGTTGCTGATAAACGAGTTCTTTCAATTAATTCGAATTTTGAAAAAAAAATTTGGAACGCTGAAGTCATGGGAGACCAAAGATATCGAATTGAATTAGACGGTACAACTAAAGAAGAAGATTTTTGTGAATGCACGTATTGGAAAGAACATGGTTATTGTAAACATACTGTAGCTGTCGAGTTAGAATTACGAGACAGAGGAATTAGTCGTGTAATGACAAAAGAAAATGCAAAAGAAGTGGCTACAGATTCACCTAGTCCTGGACAAGAATTGACTGAATCGTTTACACGTATTTTCTTAAATGAACATAGAGAATCGCTTTCGACCTCAGGAAAAGAGAATACTTTAGAACTAGAATATAAAATTGAAATAAAACCATTGAGTACAGCACTTGTTCGTACAAAAGCTGAAGTTTTAGCACTTAGCATTCGTGTTGGAGTTGAAAAGTTATATATTGTTAAAGACTTGCCAACGTTTTTTGAAAGTTATATGGCACAAAATATTTTCGAACTTAAGGCAAATCAAACAATTGATTTTAAACAAGTTCATTTAAGCCAAGAAGACCAAGAAATTTTGGATTTTCTTCAGAAACAATTTCACTCGAATCAAATGATGTTGGGAAATCAAAAAGAAACCGTCCTTTTAACAAATAATAAGAGATATTTAATATTAACACCTATCTTGGCAGAGATAACACTTCAAATGTTACAAGATAGTGGCAATTTACAATTTGTTAATGGAAAAGACAAATATAAAAAAGTTATATTTATAGAGAACCAATTGCCAATATCATTTGAGTTATTTCAAAAAAATAAGTCCATTACCTTAGATATTTTAAATTTAGTAGATGCTTATTTAGATGATTACCAGTGGTTTGTTTCATCTAATGTTATTTTCCAGCCTTCTAAAGAACAATTACGAGTTAGTCAACCATTAGGTTACTTTCTTGAACGTTACGATGGCAATGACATTGAAATAAATCCTGAAAATATGCCTGACTTTACGGCTTATGTTATGCCGTTATTAACTAAAATTGGTGAAGTGAGTGTTGATGAGGAACTTAAAAATTCGTTTATTCAAGAACCTTTAAAGACAACTATTTATTTTAAGTACGATAAAGATACTGTTCATGCAACAGTTGAATTTAATTATAAACAACTTGTCTTATCGACTAATGTTGAAAATAATCATTTACCAGACCCAGGTGTTCAGATTATTCGTGATAGTCAACAAGAAATGAATGTATTGAACCGCCTGAAAGAGTTTGATTACCATCGTACGAAAACATCTTATGCTAAACGTATGGTAAGAGATGATGATTTTTATGCGTTATTTACTAAAGAGATTCCGACATTAGAATTAGATGCAACAGTTTACGTGGATGACTTATTGGATAGCATGTTTTTAGACCAAATTGATCCAGAAACAAAAATAGATATACAAAAAGATGGTTCATTGTTAGATATTCGTTTTGATATTGGAGGCATTACTCCTGAAGAAATCGATAGCGTATTAAAAAGCTTAAGTGAAAAGAAATCTTTCCATAAGTTAGATAATGGCACGTTAATTGATTTAGAAACGGATAAATTCAAGCAAATTAGTGAAGTTCTTACTGAATTACGTGTGTCAAAAAGTTTTCAAAATGGCAAAATAAGCCTACCAAGTTATCGTGGTTTAGAGCTACATGAAAAATTTGGCTTAGAAGAGAAAAATAAACAGACACTATCTAGGAAGTTTCAAAATTTAATAGAAGACTTAAATTTTCCAGATCAATTCGAAGCAGATTTGCCTAAGGGACTTAATGCTAATTTAAGAGCCTACCAAGTGGTTGGATTTAAGTGGCTTAAGATGCTTTCAAAATATGGGTTTGGTGGTATTCTTGCTGACGATATGGGACTTGGAAAAACAATTCAAGTGATTACTTATATTTTATCTGAAATCGAAGAAAAAAAAGAAAATCATCCGTTTTTAATTGTAGCTCCAGCTTCATTAATTTATAACTGGAATCATGAGTTAATAAAATTTGCGCCTTCTGTTGAAAATTTTGTTGTAGCAGGTACAGCGGAAGAAAGAATGGCTATGATTCAATCTGTGAAGAGCAATCAGGTATTAATCACTTCCTATCCAAGTTTTAGACAAGACGCGGATATTTATAAAAAACAAGAATTTAGTTTATTGGTTCTCGATGAATCGCAGATGGTAAAAAATTACCATACGAAGACAGCCCAAGCACTTAGAGGTTTAAATATCAAAAAAAGATTTGCTTTAAGTGGGACTCCGATAGAAAATAAGATAGAAGAATTATGGGCGGTTTTTCAATTAATTATGCCAGGTTTCTTCCCATCTATCAAACAATTTAAAACGTTGCCGTATGAACAAGTTTCTAAGATGATTCGTCCATTTGTGCTACGAAGACTTAAAAAAGATGTCTTGAAAGAATTACCAGATAAGATAGAAACTAATCTATATAGTTCAATGACAAAAGAACAGAAAACAGTTTATCTAGCTTACCTACAAAGGATACAGGAAAGTGTGCAGAAAATGTCAGGTGACGATTTCAAAAAGAATCGAATCGAGATACTTTCAGGCTTAACTAGATTGCGTCAAATTTGTTGTGATCCTCGATTATTCCTAGATGATTATGAAGGCGAATCAGGAAAACTAGAACAACTAAAAGAATTGTTAGAAACAGCAAAAGAAAGCAAAAAACGTGTACTAATTTTTTCTCAGTTTACTTCAATGTTATCAATCATTGAACGCGAACTTGCTGAAGAAGGAATTGATACTTTTTATTTAAGTGG
>JAVWJE010000035.1:0-18958 GCA_036639135.1 Carnobacterium sp.
CGGTACGTACGGTGGTGTGAGAGGTCGGAGCCGTAAGGCTCCTCCTACTCGATTATATAACAAAGCAAATAACAAAATATTTGGTATAATAAGAAAGATTAGATAGATAACAGGCTTTCTTAATGCAATTAATAAGACTAAAAAGAGATACTGGAGGCGATTTAGTGGGCAAAGAACAAGAGAAAAAAATAATAATTGTAGGTACAAACGAAGTAACCTATCAGTTTGCTTTCTTATGTATGTTAAAATTAAAATCAGTGGAATTATTATTTTATCAACTTCCTTTATTAGAAGAAAATAAGATACTCGACTTAAGGTTTGCTTCTTCTTTTTCATCATCAAGTTCTTTTGCTATCGCTAACGTAAAGGATTTTCTTTCTACAGATTTGTTAGTCATTACAGCATCTGAAGAACGGAAACCTGAAGAATCTGATGATGAGTATATAAGAAGAAATATATCGTTAGTTAGGAAGATCATTAAAAAAGCTATGTCAAATGGCTTTAGTGGTTTAATTTTAATTGCTACTGAACCAACAGATATGTTTACTTATCTTGTTTGGAAGTTTTCTGGTCTTCCTAAAGAACGAATTTTTGGATTAGGTACTTTTATTGATTCCACTCTATTCAGAAAGTTGTTGAGTAAGAAGCTATCTGTATCCTCTAGAGATGTTAATGCTTTTATTGTAGGAGGAAGTTCAAAGGACAGCAAAGTAACTACTTGGAGTCGATCTAATATTGGAGGAAACCCAATATTAAGTTTGATGATGGATAAGAAGAATAACTTTAGTCAAAATGACAGAATAAGCATTGAATCCATACTTTCAGAAAGAGAGTTGTTTGCAAAAGAAATAGATACTTATTTTACAATTGTGTCTGCATTAGTTAAGTTAACTCATTTTATTTTCGCGGATGAAAAAGCGTTAGTAACGTTAATGCACTTAGTAGATATAGACGATTTAGTAAACATTCCATTATCTCTTCCGGTTTTGTTAGGTAAAGATGGGATTAAAGTGATCTCAAAACTTGGTTTTTCTGATTCAGAAAAAAAAGAGTTGACTAAAGTGGCAAAAGAAACTAGAAAATATTTAGACTGGATAGAAAAAGGTTAAAGGAGATTGTAATGGAGAATAAGAGCTATAGTTACCCAATGGATTATGATTGGACAAAAGATGAAATGACGAAGGTTGTCAACTTGTGGCGAGCGGTTGAGTTGGCTTACGAAAATGGAATAAAAAGAGAAGAGTTTTTAATGAAATATCGTCAATTTAAAGAAGTCATTCCTTCAATTGGTGAAGAGAAAAAATGGAGTCGCCAATTTGAATCGATATCAGGTTACTCTGTTTATGCAGTAAACCAAGAAGCTAAAAAAACAGATAAAAAAATGGTTTATATGAACAAAAACAAATAAATAGAAATTAATTTCTAAACATGTTAACTTAAATATGAGAAAGGAAGTGAGTCCTTGAATCAACTAACTAAGCGAAATCAGTTAATAAAAGAATGGATTTATGAAGCTGCAGAAGTATGCAAACTTTCTTTTAACCATTCAATTAATGTAGAAGAGAAAACAAATCGTACAGATTTAGTAACGAACATTGACAAAGAAATCGAACATTATTTTATTAATAAAATAAACAACCACTTTCCTGCCGAGCGTGTATTAGGGGAAGAGGGCTCAGGCCACGATTTTACTGATTTGAATGGTGTTGTTTGGGTAATAGATCCCATTGATGGAACGCTTAATTTTGTGAAACAACAAACTGACTTTGCTATCATGATAAGTGTGTATGAGGATGGGATAGGTTATCTAGGATATATATATGATGTCATGAAAGATGAGCTTTATTCTGCTATAAAAAGTCAAGGCTCATACCTAAACGGAGAACGACTAGAGACTGTAAAAGATATTCCTTTAAGGGAAGGGTTAGTTGCGATTAGCCATCGTTTAATGGCCAGTGAACTAAACGATGAAGCGAGAAAGATTGGGAGAGCTAGCAGTGGTGTTCGCATGATTGGTTCAGCAGGCTTAGAGACAATACGTGTAGCGACAGGTAGACTAGTAGCTTATTTGGGAGCTTCTTTAGCTCCGTGGGATATTGGCGCTGGTAAAGTAATAGCAGAAGAATTGGGATTAATATATACTCAGTTAAATGGTGAAGAAATAGATATGTTACAGTACAATAAAACAATCGTTGCAACACCCTCAGCATATAAAGAAATAATAGGAAATTATACAATTAAAAAAGAAATTTAGCCTAAATTGACGCGCTTTTTATTAAAAAGATAACGATTGTATCGTTTATTAAAGCAAATAACAATGAAAGAAAGAAAGGGTAGATAAAGCGGTTTTTAAAAGAATTTTAAAAAAATACCGTTATCATGAACTTTTTTCTTTTCAATCTTTTGTTTTAGTGTTAGACTATACAAGTTGATAGTTGTCTTCATAAGTTTTCAATGCGTTTTCATTCTGAAATGGGCAGAAGCTTATGAAAATTTCAAATGCATAAATTGGATTGAGTGATTTTCATATTGATAGATAGCGAATCAGAAGTATTGAAATAATGACAAGAATCATGGAGGAATATAGTAATGAAAAGAAGAGAAGATATTAGAAACGTAGCCATTATTGCTCACGTCGATCACGGCAAAACAACATTGGTGAATGAATTATTAAAACAATCAGATACACTAAATTCTCATAGTCAATTGGCTGAACGTGCAATGGATTCAAATGCCATTGAACAAGAGCGTGGAATTACAATTCTAGCTAAAAATACAGCTGTTAAATACAAAGACACTCACATTAATATCTTAGATACACCAGGACATGCTGACTTCGGTGGCGAAGTTGAACGTATCATGAAAATGGTTGATGGTGTTGTTTTAGTTGTCGATTCATATGAAGGCACAATGCCTCAAACAAGGTTTGTATTAAAAAAAGCATTAGAACAAAAATTAGTTCCAATCGTAGTAGTTAACAAAATTGATAAAGATGCAGCTCGTCCAGCAGAAGTTGTTGATGAAGTTCTTGAATTATTTATCGAATTAGGTGCAGATGATGAACAGTTAGAATTCCCTGTTATTTATGCTTCTGCTATGAATGGTACAAGTGGACTATCAGATGATAAAGATGATCAAGAAGAAACAATGGATTATATTTTTGATACAATCTTAAAAGAAATCCCAGCTCCTATTGATAATTCAGATGAGCCTTTACAATTCCAAGTGTCTCTTTTAGATTATAGTGATTACGTAGGAAGAATCGGTATTGGACGTGTATTCCGTGGTAAAATTAAAGTTGGAGATAGCGTAACTTTAAGTAAATTAGACGGGTCGACTAAAAATTTCCGTGTTACTAAATTACTTGGTTTCTTCGGTTTAGACCGCGTTGAAATCGATGAAGCTAAAGCAGGAGAGCTAATTGCTGTTTCTGGTATGGAAGATATTTTTGTAGGAGAAACTGTAACGCCTACAAATCATGTTGATCCACTACCGGTACTGCACATTGATGAGCCTACTTTACAAATGACTTTCTTGGTAAACAATTCACCATTCGCAGGACGCGAAGGTAAATGGGTTACTTCACGTAAAATTGAAGATCGTTTAATGTCTGAATTGCATACAGATGTTTCTATGCGTGTTGAAAACACAGCATCACCTGATGCTTGGATTGTTTCTGGACGTGGAGAATTACATTTATCTATTTTAATAGAGAACATGCGTCGTGAAGGATACGAATTACAAGTATCTCGTCCTGAAGTTATTTTACGCGACTTTAATGGCGTACAATGTGAACCTTTTGAATTAGTTCAAATTGATACTCCTGAAGAATATATGGGATCAATCATTGAGTCGTTGAGTGCTCGTAAAGGCGAAATGCAAGATATGGTTAATAATGGTAACGGACAAGTTAAATTAACTTTCTTAGCTCCTGCTCGTGGTTTGATTGGTTATTCTACTGAATTCCTTTCAATGACAAGAGGTTACGGAATCATGAACCATACTTTCGATCAATATTTACCACGTTTAAAAACTAAAATTGGTGGTCGCCGTAATGGAGCTTTAGTTTCTACGGAAACTGGAAAAGCTACAACTTATGGTATCATGGGTGTTGAAGATAGAGGAACAATCTTTATCGAACCAGCAACTGAGATTTATGAAGGAATGGTTGTTGGAGAAAACTCTCGTGAAAATGACATTACTGTTAATATTACGAAAGCTAAACAAAAGACTAACGTTCGTTCTGCTAATAAAGACCAAACAAACGTTATAAAAGCTCCTCGTCATTTGACTTTAGAAGAATCATTAGAATTCTTAGGTGAAGATGAGTATTGTGAAGTTACTCCAGAAAGCATTCGTTTACGTAAACAAGTTTTAAACAAAAACGAACGTGAAAAATCAGCTAAAAAAAATAAATCGTCACAACTGGGTTAACCTATTTCAAAAGTCTACCGGATGAACTTCATCCGGTAGACTTTTTTTAGAATATAGTTTTATATTTTCTTTTTCAAGGAATAGATAATCATGCTAGATACTTAAGGTGTTGCTAACTAATAACTCACTAACACCTATTTGTTTTTAAATAAAATAATTTATAACCTATTCGATGACTTGAAAAGCTAATTATGGACAAATTTTACTATAAAATTATTAACTGGTCCATTTTTAGTTAAGAATCGCCCAGTTTGGATTTTATTTCATTTACTTGTCCATTATCGCGTTTTAAAACAAAAAGCACTAAAAAGACTTCAATTTATTGAAAGTTTTCTTACTTTATAGCTAAAAATAAATAAAGACAAGGTGTGAAACTTGGTTTTATTAGAATACCTGTGCTTTCATATTGTTGGATGACGATATTGTTGATATAATAAAAATGTTATACTAAAGGAGGAAGATTTATGCTAGATAATATTCAAAAAAAAGAGGCTCTAGACGTCTTATTAGATGACGCTACAAAAATCTTTCAACTCATTGATAACCAAAAAAATCAATTGTGTCTTACAGGTTGTCCTGCTTTTAATGAAATTGTTGATACACAAATGTTTGGATTATCAAAAGAAGTTACCTTTGCAAAAAAAATAGGAGTGATCGATTCAGATGAAGGAGATCGCATTTTAAGCGATTTAGAAAAAAAATTGAATGATTTATATACAAAAGCTTACAATGAAAAAGACAATAAAATGATAAAGGGGGCCAAGGGCTTCTTTTAAGCCACTAGTATGATAAAAAAGTTGAAGTATCTAGATCAATTTGTATTTATTCCATATCTTATTTTATCTGTGTTTGGTGTGCTGATGGTATATAGTGCTAGCAGTTATGTTGCAATCAGCCAGGATAAAAATCCAGAATATTATTTTCTTAAACAAGCTATGTTTGTATTTAGTGGACTTTTTATTAGTTTATTTATCTTTTCTTTAAAATATACCGCTTTAAAGCATAGAAAACTAATAATGAATGCTATTGTAGTTACAGTAGGACTTTTGATTTACCTTCTTATTTTTGGTGAAGAAATCAATGGAGCAAAAGGATGGCTTGATATTGGTCCAGTTGGGATACAGCCAGCTGAATTTGCTAAAATATCTGTCATTTGGTACTTTGCTTATATCTTTTCTCGAAGACAACAGCGAATTGTAGGTGACTTTTGGTCTTCTATGAAACAACCTACAGTTTTATTCGGAGTCATCTTGTTGCTCATAGCTATTCAACCAGACGTTGGAGGAGCAGCTATCATTTTATTCATTGGTACGATTATGATATTTGCAAGTGGAGTTTCCACAAAACTTGGGGTTACGATGGGAGCACTAGGTATTGCAATTATATTTAGTGTGATTGAATTAGTAAGGATTTTTGGAACAAAGTTGCCATTCTTACAACCTTACCAATATGATCGGTTTTTAGCTTTTTGGGATCCGTTTAAAGTTTCCGAAAGTGCTGGTCTGCAGTTAGTTAATTCGTATTATGCACTTAGTAGAGGCGGTATTTTTGGAGTAGGGATTGGACAAAGTGTTCAAAAAACAGGCTATTTGCCTGAACCTTATACTGACTTTATTTTCTCTATTATGGGGGAAGAGTTAGGATTGATAGGAGTATTGGTTATCTTGAGCTTGTTTGTTTTTCTTGTTTTAAGAATCTATTTAATTGCTATTCGAACAAAAGATCCTTTTGGTTCATTGCTTTGTATAGGAATTGCAACAATGTTTCTAATCCAAGGAGTAATTAATTTAGGTGGTGTTCTAGGCCTTATGCCTATTACAGGTGTTACATTTCCTTTTATTAGTTACGGAGGTTCTAGCTTGCTAGTTTTAGCTATTTCGATAGGGTTAGTTTTGAACGTTAGTGCAATGAATAAAAGACAAGAACTAGAAAAAAAAGCTGATTGAATTAAAGAAAAGTTACTCTGTAAGTAAAAACGGACTTCTATTTAAAGAAGTCTTTTTTAATAGAAGGTAGTTTAATGAAATGAATTAAAATAATTAAGTGACTTAGGAGTGAAATGATGAAAAAAGTATTAGTAGCTAACAGAGGAGAAATAGCGATTCGAATATTTCGTGCTTTAACAGAATTTCATATTGAAACTGTTGCTGTTTACGCACAAGAAGATGAAGGATCTGTTCATCGGTTTAAAGCAGATGAGGCTTATTTAGTTGGAGAAGGGAAAAAACCGATAGAAGCCTATTTAGATATTGAAGATATAATTCGGATAGCAAAAGATTCAAATGCAGATGCGATTCATCCAGGATATGGTTTTTTATCAGAAAATTTAAATTTTGCTAAACGTTGCAAAGAAGAAGGGATTATTTTTATTGGTCCTGAGATACATCATTTAGATATTTTTGGAGATAAACTTAAAGCTAAAGAAGCAGCGATTGCCGCTGGTATAAAGTCTATACCAGGTTCTAAAGGTCCTGTTTTGAATGTTGAAGAAGTAAGAGAATTTGGCGAAACGTTTGGCTATCCTATTATGATAAAAGCAGCATTAGGTGGCGGTGGAAGAGGGATGCGTGTTGCCTATTCTGCTGAAGAAATAAAAGACAGTTTTGATAGAGCACGCAGTGAAGCAAAAGCTGCATTTGGCAATGATGAGATTTATGTAGAACGCTATATTCAAGACCCTAAACACATTGAAGTTCAAATATTAGGAGATACTCATGGGAATATTATTCATTTATACGAACGGGATTGTTCTGTGCAACGCCGACACCAAAAAGTTGTGGAAGTTGCACCTTGTGTTTCTATACCTGATGAATTACGTTTAAAAATGTGTCAGTCTGCTGTTCAATTAATGAAACATGTTGGTTACGTTAACGCAGGAACGGTCGAATTTTTGCTTGAAGGAAATGAATTTTATTTTATTGAAGTTAATCCACGTGTTCAAGTAGAGCACACAATTACAGAATTGATAACGGGTATCGATATCGTTCAAGCTCAAATTTTAATTGCACAAGGAAAAGATCTCCATACCGAAATAAACATTCCAGCCCAAGAGAACATACCTTTAATGGGTGCGGCTATTCAATGTCGAATAACAACTGAAGATCCTCTTAATGGATTTTTACCAGATATAGGTAAAATCGATACTTATCGTTCTCCAGGTGGATTCGGAATACGCTTAGATGCAGGAAATGGATTTCAGGGTAGTGTAGTTTCACCTTTTTTTGACTCTTTACTAGTTAAAGTTTGTACGCACGCCTCTACATTTGAATTAGCTGCTCAAAAAATGACAAGATCTTTGAGAGAATTTCGTATTCGCGGTGTAAAAACGAATATACCATTTATGGATAATGTTATTTCTCATCCTGTTTTCCTTTCCGGAGAAGCGAAAACAACATTTATTGATTCGACTCCTGAACTTTTTATATTTTCAAAAGTTCGTGATAGAGGAAATAAAACAATGAAATATATTAGTAACATTACTATAAATGGATTTCCTGGCATCGAACAAGCTCCAAAGAAATTTTATGAGCCAGCGAGAAGACCTAAAAAATTGACTTTATTAGAGGACACTACGATAAATGCAAAACATATTTTAGATCATCAAGGTGCAGATGCAGTAGCAAATTGGGTGAAAAATAGGAAAGAAGTTCTACTAACAGATACAACATTTAGAGATGCTCA
Source organism: Carnobacterium sp. (assembly GCA_036639135.1). GTDB lineage: Bacteria > Bacillota > Bacilli > Lactobacillales > Carnobacteriaceae > Carnobacterium_A. The sequence goes on from JAVWJE010000035.1 coordinate 8,116, forward strand.
TCAAAGCTTATTGGCAACTCGTGTACGGACACAAGATTTTTTGAATATTGCTGCAGAAACAGAAAAGGCTATACCACAGTTGTTTTCTTCTGAAGTATGGGGAGGAGCCACTTTCGATGTAGCTTATCGATTTTTAAATGAAGACCCATGGGAACGTTTAGAAAAGTTAAGAAAAGAAATGCCTTCAACTCTTCTCCAAATGTTGTTTAGAGGTTCTAATGCGGTAGGGTATCAAAATTATCCTGATAATGTTATTGAGTCATTTATTCAACAAGCTGCTAAAAGCGGAGTAGATGTTTTTCGAATCTTTGATAGTTTAAATTGGATTCCTCAAATGGAGAAAAGTATCCAGGTCGTTAGAGATACTGGTAAGATAGCCGAAGCCTCTATTTGTTATACAGGGGATATTAATGACCCATTAAGAACTAAATACACCATTGATTATTATAAAGATATGGCTAAAGAATTGGAGAACCAAGGAGCGCATATAATTGCTATTAAAGATATGGCAGGCATCCTAAAACCTGAGGCGGCTTATCGTTTAATTAGTGAGTTAAAAGCCACTGTTGGTGTTCCGATTCATCTGCACACACATGATACAAGTGGGAATGGTGTATTTACTTACGCTCGAGCAGTTAAAGCAGGTGTAGATATTGTTGATGTTGCCATGAGTGCGATGAGCAGTGCTACTAGTCAACCTAGCATGAGTAGCCTTTATTATGCATTATCAGATACTGAACGCATTCCTTCTATTAACATTGAAAATGTTCAACAAATCAATCATTATTGGGAAGATATAAGAACCCGTTACGAAGATTTTGAAAATGGTGTTAGTGCACCACAAACAGAGGTATACCAGCATGAAATGCCTGGTGGTCAGTATTCTAACCTTAAACAACAAGCAAAGGCTGTCGGGTTAGAAGACAAGTGGGATGAAATTAAAAAAATGTATGCACTAGTTAATCAGATGTTTGGTGATATTATTAAAGTAACTCCATCATCAAAAGTTGTTGGGGATATGTCCTTGTTTATGGTACAAAATAATTTGATTGAAGAAGATATTTATAATCAGGGACAATCAGTTGATTTCCCAGAATCTGTAATTAGCTTCTTTATGGGAGATTTAGGCCAACCGGTTGGAGGATTCCCACAAAAACTACAAAAAATTATTTTGAAATCAAACCAACCTATAACTGTTCGACCTGGCGCCTTAGCTGATCCAATTGATCTTAATCAAACAAAACAACGCTTAGCCGAGTTAATCAATAAGGAACCTTCTAATGAAGATGTGTTAAGTTACATCATGTATCCTGAAGTATTTTTAGATTACCAAAAAAATTATGAACAATTTGGCGATGTAACAGTTTTAGATACGGCAACATTCTTTCATGGAATGCGGACGGGAGAATCCATCGAGGTACAGATTGAAAAAGGGAAAACATTGATTATCAAACTGAACCAGATTGGTGAACCTGATTCTGAAGGTAACCGTATTATGTATTTTGATTTAAATGGACAAGGTAGAGAAGTTGTAGTAAAAGATAGAAGCATTACGAGTACTAAAGTTGTTCGTAAAAAAGCTGAACCAACGAATAAAGAACACGTGGGAGCTACTATGCCTGGTTCAATTATAGAAGTTCTAGTTTCAAAAGGAGAACGTGTTAGCCAAGGAGATCCAATTATTATTACTGAAGCAATGAAAATGGAAACTACGATAAAAGCTACTTTTGACGGCGTTATTGATCAAATTTACGTAGAGGTAGATAATCTCATTGAAACAGGTGATTTATTGATTGAAATGATTGCTAAATAAAAGTAAGTGAGGAGTAACGTAAAACGTGAAAACTATCATAAGAACCATTCCAATTTTTATAGTTTTAATGATATTGACCTATTTTATTCCTCAAATTATTTCTGATAATCCTTCTGAAATCGTTACTCAAAAGAAACATACGCCAGAATTAAAAAAAGAGACTAAAACTGATTCAATTCCTGTTATTAAACAAGAGACTTTTTCTCTTGAAGGGATGGGTCAGTATATGGGTAAAACAAGCGACACTTTTAAAAAAAAATATGGAGAGCCTTTGCGTATCGAATCAACGGAACTTGGCTATGAATGGTGGATTTATGGGGATAACGAACAAGACTACGTGCAAGTGGGTGTTTCGGAAGAAAATACGATTGCATCTATTTTTGTTTTAGGCTCAACACTGGACGTCTCCCCATTTAAAATTGGTATGGATATAACAGAAGTTTATCAATTAGCTACTTTATATCCAACTTTCTCAATTAATTATAAAAGCAATGATTATACGATTGAACTATCAGAAAATGATTTGAACTATCATCCACTAGTTATTTTTGAAAACAATATTTTTTCAGTCTTAATGGTCGATAGAAAAACCAATAAGATTAATGCTATTCGATATGTAGATAAACAAACATTGCTGCAATCTGATATTTATGAAGTTAATTCAAATAATGTAATAACAACAGAATTAGAAAATGACTTAAAAGGAAATGCGCAAGAAGTAGAAATCACGCTTAATGCGTTAAGAAAACGATACGATTTACCAAAATTAGCTTATAGTGAACAACTTTCCACAATAGCAAAAGATATCTTTAGTAACCAAAATAAGTTTATTTCTGAACAGTCGAGTGAAGAAAGAAAAATAGAAGAAGAATCTCTAGCTGAAAATTCAATAAAAATAGATGCACCAAACGAAATTGAAGGTGGAGAAGAAGATGAACTACCTCCATTAACGAGTGAACAGATTCAAGATTATTTGAAAATAAATAAAATGACTTTAGCAGATACTCGTGTTGTTTACTCTAATCAATTTGCTGATCCAATGTGGTTAGTAACGTATTGGTTTAGCCTCGAGAATCAACGAAAAATTTTGACTGATCCTTTAATGAAAAGATTTGGATTCGCTTTTCGTGGTGAAGAAGTCATGTTAATATTAGATAAAGAAGAAACAAATACAACAAAACAGAAGTAAAACAAAAGCAAGAAAGGAGAATGTTAATTGGAACTTACATTAACTGAAAGACAAGGTATAGTCGTTTGGGTTTATAGTTTAAGGCACATGAAAACACTTAAACGATTTGGTTTGATTCATTATGTATCAAAACGAATGAAATATGTTGTTATTTACGTAAATTGTACAGAACTAGAAACAACTATCCGCAAACTTAAAGAGTTACATTTTGTTCGACAAGTAGAACAATCTTATAGGCCACTGATTAATATGGATTTTAAAGAAGTTCTTAAACAAATAACTCCTAGAAAAGAAGTTAAAGAAGTTGAGGAAGTTAAAGGAATTAATCTGTTTCACTTTGAAGAGAATACAGTGGAATAGTTAATCCAATTAAAACCTTAAATAATAAATATGTACTATGACCAAACAATTTATTTTGTTATAAAAATTTTTCAGACTAAAAAATGACTAGATAAAGAATGGAAATTTTTGTACCAGCCTCTTTTTTTAAAAGATAAAAAGTGAAGAAAGATTGGTGTTTTTGATGAGAGTTATTTCTGGTAAGTATGGTGGAAGAAAGTTGAAATCTGTTCCAGGTGAGAGTACAAGACCAACATCAGATAAAGTAAAAGAGTCTATCTTTAATATTCTTGGGCCTTATTTTGATGGTGGACGATGTTTAGATTTATTTGCAGGTAGTGGCGGTTTATCTATTGAGGCTATTTCTAGAGGCATAGATCATGCTGTATTGGTTGATAAAAATAGCGCGGCAATTAAAATAATAAAAGAAAATATTGAAATGACTAAAGAAGCTAATAAATTTGATGTTTATCGAAATGATGCTAATCGGGCTATTGAAATGTTAGCAGCTAAAAATAACCCATTTGATATACTTTTTATAGATCCACCTTACTTTGAACAAGAGATTGTAAAACAACTTGAAAAAATTCTGTCTCTAAACCTTTTAGCAGATAAAGCAGTAATTGTTTGTGAAGTTGGAAGAAAAGTTGATTTACCAAATGAAATCGGACTAGCCAAACAATTTAGATCAACAGTTTACGGAGCTAGCAAAATTGTTTTATATGAAGTTTTCAGTGAAGGAGATCTTAAAAATGATTAAAAAAGCACTTTTTCCAGGTAGCTTTGATCCTTTAACAAATGGACACCTGGATACAATTGAACGTTCTGCTAAGTTAACTGATCATCTTTTTGTAGCGGTAGCAACCAATACATCAAAAAAAAATTTGTTTGATGTACACGAAAAAATACACTTAATTCAATTAGCAACGAAACATTTAAAAAATGTTTCAGTAATAGAACACACAGATGGTTTAACAGTAGATTTAGCAATAAAAGTTGAAGCAAACACGCTAATTAGAGGATTGCGCAATGCAGAAGATTTTGAGTATGAGATGAATATTGCAGCGATGAATAAAATGCAAAACCCAGATATTGAAACCATTATTTTAATGGCATCACAACAACATCGTTTTTTAAGTTCGAGTTTAATTAAAGAAGTGTCCTTTTTTGGTGGAGATATTTCAGAATTAGTCCCCCCTGATGTTGATAGGGCGATTAAAGAAAAATATTCTGTTCTTAAAAAAGAAAACTCTTAATATACCCGCTATGTAGAGGATGAATTTAATGAAAAAAATGAAAAACAATAAATTTGTAGGTTTGTTTATACTTATTCTTGTGATCATTCTAGGAATAATCATGCCTTTGCCATATTATATTGAGGCTCCAGGCTCAGCCGTTCGTTTGTCTGAATTGATTGAAGTCAATAATAGAGCGGATGAGAATCCTGGAAGCTATATGTTGACAACTGTTGCTATCCGTAAAGCTACTCCTTTAACATACTTTACAAAATATTTACCTTTTCATGAGGCAGTAACTGAAAAAGAGCTTCTTGGGATGACAGAATCAAGCGAAGAGTACGACAATTTGCAAAAGTATTATATGGAAAGTTCAATCAATACAGCTATTGAGGTAGCCTATAAAACCGCAAATGAACCTTATAAACTAACCTATAAAGGTATTTACGTTATGTCTGTACTGCCAGAGTCTAATTTTTCGGGAAAGCTACTTGTTGGGGATACTGTAGTGGCTTTAGATAAAAACAAATTTAAAAGTTCTACCGAATTTATTGATTATGTAAAAAATAAAGATCCGGGAGAGAAGATAGCAGTTACCTATCAACGTGATGGGAAAACTAGAACTATTTCTGCTCCATTAATAGAAATAGAACAAACGAAAGTTACTGGACTAGGAATCAGTTTAGTGGATCATACTTCGATAGAAACAGATATACCTGTTTCTATCGATTCAGATAAAATTGGCGGACCCTCAGCAGGATTCATGTTTGCTCTACAGATATATACTCAATTAACGAATCAAGATTTACGTAACGGACGTGAAATTGCTGGTACAGGTACCATTTTAGCGGATGGAACAATTGGACGAATAGGTGGCATTAATAAAAAAATAGTAGCTGCTAGTAAAGAAGGAGCTACTATTTTCTTTGCACCAGATGATGCTATTGACCCTATTCTTAAAAAAAATTACCCTAATCTGCAATCGAACTATCAAGAAGCTTTAAAAGCTGCTGAAAAAATAGATACCGAAATGAAAATTGTTCCAGTCAAGCAATTTCAAGATGCTATCGATTATTTAAATCAACTAAAATAAAACATTATTCTTGGAGAACTTAAAAAATTCTCTAAGAAGGATGCTTTTTTTTTTGCAGTTTTATCTACTTGTACTTCTTAAAAGATATCCAATTAAAAATAAAATAGTCCTCAACTCATTGCGGATAGTTTATTAGAGATGATGAAAGAAAAGGAGTGAACTTCGGATGAATGATTTGATTAGATTATGGTTAATAAAAAGAAAAGCGATCCTTGCTATCAGTACGATTGTTATCCTTTTTCTGGTTATCATTCTATTGATTTATAGTCTTTTTTTAAAAGAAGAAACAGCTGATCAAACTAAGGAGTCCTTAGCTGATTATTATGTGAATCAAACTTCTACATTACAAAGCAGCAGTATTTCAGACGAAAAGGACAATAAGGTCTCTGGGGAAAAAGACAAAGAAACAGAAGAGTTTATATTTGTTGATGTTAAAGGTGCTGTACGAGTGCCAGGTGTCTATGAAATAAACTCTGATACTCGCTTGACGGATGTTATCACTTTAGCAGGTGGATTCTTACCAACAGCTGATCAAAGCATGGTTAATCTTTCTCAAAAATTAACAGATCAGATGATGATCACAATACCATTGTTAGGAGTGAAATTAGAACAAGAGAGTATAGCTGTAAAAGAAAGTGGGGAGAAGCTGCCAGTAGTGATTACTATACCAGATAAAACAAGTAATACAGAGACTCAGGCAGAAATAGGGAAAGTAAACCTTAATACAGCAGATAGTTTGGGATTACAAACGTTGTCAGGAATCGGTGAAAAAAAAGCTGAGCGTATTTTACAATATAGAGAAGAACATGGTTCGTTTAAATCGGTTGAAGAATTAAAAGAAGTTTCTGGTATTGGCGATAAAACGTTTGAAGCATTGGCAGATTTTATTAGTGTGGGCAAAGAGTGATCATTTTTTTAATGAAAGATTGAAAACATAAGAAAGCTTTTGTATACTGATAGAAATGTTTATTAAACTAACGAACCATTGTTTTTATGATGAATCAGATTAAATTGGAGGAATAATGATGGTAGAAAGAATTCCGTGGGATCAATATTTCATGTCACAAAGTTTATTGCTTTCTTTAAGAAGTACCTGTACTAGACTAACGGTTGGGGCTACGATAGTTAGAGAAAAAAGAATTATCGCTGGCGGTTATAATGGCTCTGTAAACGGGGATAAACATTGTATCGATGAAGGCTGTTACATTGTAGACGGACATTGTATCCGAACAATACATGCAGAAATGAATGCTATCTTACAGTGTGCAAAATTTGGCGCACAAACAGAAGGTGCAGAAATATACGTTACACACTTTCCTTGTCTTCAATGTACTAAAATGATCCTTCAAGCAGGTATTAAAAAGATATACTATCTAGAAGATTATAATAATAATGAGTACGCATTAAATTTAATTGAACAAGCCCACGTTCAATGTGAAAAAGTTTTTTTGTCAAAAAACTTTTTCAAAGAATTAGAGTTTTAAGCCAATGATTTTATTTAAAAAAATCGCTAGATACAGAATCAACAGTTAATTTAAAATGAGAAGTTATTTCTTGTTTTCAGCCATACTATGTCTTATCAGTTCACTAATGATCTTAACATCCGGACATTGGCTAACAGTAATTATTTTTATTCTTTGTTTACTACGCATATGCATGACAAAAAGAACAAATTTAATTATTGGCTCATTGTTTTTAACTTGTGTGGTTATAGGCGTTACTAGTGTTCATCAATGGACAAATAAAACAAATTTAACGACTAAAGATAACGCGTTCATGCTAGTGATTAAGCCTGATCAAATTAAAATAGATGGGGATCAATTACAATTTTATGGAACGATTAAGAAGTCGTTGAACCATTCTAAAATGTCTGAAAAGATTGTTGTTTTTTATACATTTCAATCAATAAAAGAAAAAAATGTTTGGGAATCACAGACTAGAACATTTACGGTTACAGTTAACGGTAATTTGGAGTCACCAGGAAAAAACAGGAACCAAAATCAATTTAATTATCAAAAATTTTTATACCACAACAAAATGCATTGGGTTTTAAAGGCTGAAACATTTCATTCTATACAAAAATTACCGCCTTCTATTATAAATAAACTAGCACCTGCAAATATGAGAACGGCTATCTTAAAACATATCGATGAAAAAATAACGATAAAAGCATCTCAATATATGAAGACGCTTCTTTTTGCTGATTTAAACTCTCTTGACAAGGAAACGGTGCAACAGTTTAAAGAGATAGGGATTATCCATTTACTAAGTATATCAGGGCTACATATTCAATTTTTTTTAACAGGTTTAGTTTATTTGTTGTGGCGAATAGGTCTTACTAAAGAAACAACATTTTATGTCATGTTAGTTATTTTGCCTTTCTATGGGAATTTAACCGGTTGGGGAACTAGTGTGTATCGAGCAATTGTTATGTCTTTAATTTTGTTAATCAGTTCACATTTTAAAAAAGTTGTTTCAAGTCTAGATGTTTGGTCGTGGACATTGATATCTGCTTTAATCATTAATCCTTATCAAATTTTCTCAGTAGGATTTCAATTAAGTTACCTATTAAGTTTGGTTTTATTAGTTTTATCGCAAACTTATTTTACTGTTTCTAGATTGCCAATCTACACGAATTTTATCATTTCATTTATCTTAATGTTGGTTTCAATACCTATTTTATCCTATCATTTTTTTGAGTTTTCGTGGATTGGAGTATTCGCTAATTTATTATTTGTTCCTCTCTTTACATGGGTTTTATTGCCCGTTTTTATCATTTTATTGATTTTATCCTTTAATTTTTATTCGAATTCTTTCTTTCAGTATAGCCTAATAAGTATAGAAAAATTTTTGACTTTTATGGAAATAATAGTAGAAAAGATTAGTGAACTACCTTTTATTACAATAGTCACTGGTAGAGTGCCACTTTTTTTAACTATTTTGTTTGTTCTTTCTCTAACTTACTATATTTTAACGCTAGAAATAAATGAAAATTATGTTAAAAAACGATTTTTTAGTACAATTTTGTTGACTACATCTTTGCTTTTTTTTAGCTACTATCAACGGTATTCTTTTTTTGATAAAGTCATAGTATTAGACGTTGGACAAGGAGATTCGATATTAATAAAAAAATCATTTGGTAAAGGAACTTATCTAATAGATACTGGCGGTTCTTTAGCTTTTGAAACAGAAGATTGGCAAAAGAAAACAAACCCTTCTTCAATAGCCGAACGAATAGTGATACCTACATTAAAATCACAAGGTGTGTCTAGTTTAGATCAAATTTTAATTTCTCATGCGGATGAAGATCATAGTGGGGCTTTATTGGAACTATCACAAAAGATTCAAGTCAAAGAATTGTTATTTCCAGTTGGAGCTTTAAGCAAACCCTCTTTTCAAAAAACAGTTTTAGTGATGGCTAATTCTGGTACACTTATTCATAAAATTTTAGTTTCAAAAAGAAAAGTAGAATTTGTTAACCCAACACTAGCTGTGTTATGGCCGTTGTCTATAGGTAAAGGAGATAATAATGATTCTATGGTTTTATATGGAAAAATAGGGTCGTATTTTTGGTTGTTCACAGGAGATATTGAAGAGGGAGAAAAACAATTAATCAGACAGTATCCAAATCTAAAAGTCGATGTTTTAAAAGTAGCACACCATGGAAGTCAGACGTCTTCTAGTCAAATTTTTCTAGATTCTATTCAACCAAAGTATGCATTGATTTCTTGTGGGGTAAACAATCGTTACAATCATCCCAACTTAGAAGTACTTAATCGAATTCAAAATAAGAACAATCGAGTGTATCGAACAGATATGAATGGTGCTATTCATTTTGACTATATAAAAATAGGAAAGAAAGTCTATGAAGAGTCTTTTTATACACAGTTTGAAGAAAAAGATTGATAGAGCTTGCAAAATTTAATTAGGATTTGTACGATGTAAGAAGGATAAGAAAGTGGTGGCCTACATTGAATTTTTCAAAAGAAATTGCAAAACTAAGAAATAAAGAAGTTGCACCAATTTATTTAGTTTTAGGAAAAGAATCTTATTTAAATCAAATAGCTAAAGACACGTTTATTCATACTATTTTAAAAGAGGATGAAATAGATTTAAATTTAGGGATCTATGATATGGAGGAAGTCCCTCTAGGTACAGCCTTAGAAGATGCAGAATCCATTCCTTTTTTTGGAGATAGAAGATTAGTTATCGTTGAACGACCTTTTTTTCTAACTGGAGACAAGAATAAAACTAAATTCGAACATGATATGAAATGGTTTGGAAACTATTTGACTAAACCTTCAGAAACGACATCCTTAGTCATTTTTGCACCTTATGAAAAATTAGATGAGCGAAAGAAAATAAGTAAATTACTAAAGAAAAATGCAGTTGTTATCGAAACAACGGTTTTATCAGAAAAAGAAATGAGAAGTTATTTAAGAACGACCATTGAAAACGAAGGCTTTACAATATCGCCTGAAGCATTTGAGTTGTTTATTCAATTGACGGACGCAAAACTTTCTGTGGCAATGTCTGAACTACCCAAGTTATTTTTATTTGGACAGGAAATGAAATCCATCACTAAAGATGCTGTAACTGAGTTAATAACCAAATCTCTCGAACAGAATATATTTTCTCTTAATGACTATGTATTGAAGAAAAAGGTTGGACCAGCTTTAGAATTATACCATGATTTATTATTACAAAAAGAAGATCCTATTAAAATTAATGCAATCATGACCGCCCAGTTCAGACTATTGCTTCAAGTAAAAATACTTGAAAAGAGAGGCTATCAACAAGGTGATATTGCTAAAATATTGAAAATACATCCATATAGAATTAAACTAAGTATTCAGCATATGCGTCCTTTTAGTGAAAAAATTTTAGCTAATGCATATAGTGGATTAATTGAAACGGAATATCGTTTGAAAACAGGTCAAGGTGAAAGAGAAATGCAATTTGAGTTGTTTGTTTTGCAATTTGCTAGTAATCATTTAATGGTCTAAAAATATAAAAAGATAGGCTATCAAGTAAAAAAACTTTACAGTTTATATTGCAATGAGGCTAGCCATTATGTATAATGATTAGAGTGTGAAACAACTGGAATAATCTATTTTATGTTGTAATTAATTGAAAGTGGGGTGAATCAAATGCCAAACATCGAATCTGCAATC
>JAVWJE010000036.1:0-17025 GCA_036639135.1 Carnobacterium sp.
GTAAGTAAGTAAGTAAGTAAGTAAGTAAGTAAGTAAGTAAGTAAGTAAGTAAGTATAAAATTGAATGAGGTGAAAGGATTGGCATTTGAAAAGACAGCAACACTTCAAGGATCAAATGACGTATACACACTTAGTCCTAACTTGAAAAAATATACGTTGAGAGATAATGCTTTTGAGGAATTAAAGACAGGTAATTTTCAATATGTTCGTACATTAACTGGTGATTTTATAGCTAATCAAGAAGTGAAGTTGAAGATTGTCATCTCCAATGATTTAACTAAATTAAAAATAGCAACGACGACTATGAATGGTCTAAGAGCAATCCCTATTTATAAAGGTGATGCATTTAAAGAAATATGCGAAAAATATAAATTTATTATGCAAGAGTTTGTAAAGCAGGGCATCTTTGAAAAGAAATAAGCTAAATGATAGAAAGTATAAAATAGGATTTTTTCTTATTTTATACTTTTTTTATAGATAAATGACAAGCTAACTATTCTTGCTTTCTTTGAAAAAGTTAGTATAATGAACTAGACTGAAAAGATACGACCTTCAAATCGTTAAGATTTTCAGAATCTATTTGAAATGATGGTGTAAGTATGAAAGATAATAGCAACACACGTGTTGTAGTAGGAATGAGTGGTGGAGTTGATTCATCTGTCACAGCTTTATTGCTAAAACAACAAGGTTACGATGTAGTAGGAATTTTTATGAAAAATTGGGATGATACGGATGAGTTCGGAGTGTGTACAGCTACGGAAGATTATAATGACGTCGCGCTAGTTGCAAATCAAATTGGTATTCCTTATTATTCAATAAATTTTGAAAAAGAATACTGGGATAAAGTATTCCAGTATTTCTTAGATGAATATAAAAAAGGACGAACACCTAATCCTGATGTGATGTGTAATAAAGAAATCAAATTTAAAGCTTTTTTAGACTATGCTATCGAGTTAGGAGCAGATTATGTTGCTACAGGTCATTACGCTCAAGTAGAACGAGATGAGAATGGTGTGGCTCACATGCTACGAGGAGTCGATAATAACAAGGATCAGACTTACTTTTTAAATCAATTATCACAAGAGCAACTAGCTAAAACATTGTTCCCATTAGGTCATATGGAAAAAAGTGAAGTACGAAAAATTGCGGAAGAAGCAAACTTAGCAACAGCAAAGAAAAAAGATTCTACTGGTGTTTGCTTTATTGGCGAAAGAGACTTTAAAAAATTTCTGATGAATTATTTACCAGCACAACCTGGTAAAATGATGACGCCAGATGGTGAAGTTAAAGGAACACATGATGGTTTGATGTATTATACGATAGGTCAAAGACAAGGATTAGGAATTGGTGGAGGCGGAAAATCTAGTGAACCTTGGTTTGTTATTGGGAAAGACTTAAAAACAAATACATTGTTTGTAGGTCAAGGATTTCACCATGAATGGCTGTATGCTGATCATCTAGATGCTACCGATATCCATTTTACTACCGAAGAAATAAAATCAACTACATTTAGATGTACAGCTAAATTTCGCTATAGACAAGCAGATACAGCTGTTACAGTTCATTTGAATGAAGATAAAACAACAGCTAGAGTTGAATTTGACGAACCTGTCCGTGCTATTACGCCTGGGCAAGCCGTTGTTTTTTATAAAGATATGGAATGTTTAGGTGGCGGAACAATTGATGCTGCTTACAATGAAACAAGAGAGTTGCAATACGTTTAATCATTTAAGAAGACAGGAATATTATTATCCTGTCTTCTTTTCTATTTTTGAAAAACTGAAGAGCTAGTTATACATAGAAAAATATGTTTGTTTGGTGTAAAATAGTAAGAGTTGTAAAGGAGTGAGCAGAATGAACAAAAATCATCATGCTTTTCAGTTATGGGAAAATGGTCAATTGAATGAAGCTGTTCAATTATTATTTGAAGAGATTGATAGAAATGAAGAGAATCGTGATAGTTACTGTAATTTAGCCAGTATTTTGATTCTAGCTAAACGATATGATGATGCTCATGCTGTTTTAGAAACAGCTCTTAAAAAATATCAAAATCATGCAGATTTACTTTATACATTTGGAAATTTATATTATCATAAAAATAATCCTATAAAAGCTTTAGAGTATTATAATCAAGTTTTTAATGGAAATGAAAAAAACTTGAAGAATGATGCAACTATTATGATAGGTCAATGTCATTTATTGTTAAATGAACCAAAAAAAGCAATGGTCTATTTATTAACAGCATATGAAAATGATGAAAACGATACATCACTAAATACTTTATTAGGTGATTGTATGATGCAAACAAATCATTTTAAAGAAGCGAAAAATTATTTCATGAAAGCTTTGGAACAATCACCTGATAATGATGAAGTTTTATTTAAAAGAGGACTAGTTGGAGCTGCTTTAAAAGAAAAGCCCATGATATTCAATGATTTTTTTGAAAAGTCAAAGAAACTTAACCCTGAAAAATTTATAAAAAGACTTCACCAACTAAAAGATAGCGAGGCATTTGTGAGTAGCCAACAAAAAAGTGAGCAAGCACCAAAAAAAAATGAACTAAATGATAGAAAGGATGAATAAAAATGGCTGAACAAGAAAATTTAGACTTTTTTTCAGCGGAAGAACCATACATAGTGGGACAAACCGTAGCCATATTTTATCAAAATCCAACTAATTTTTATAAAGTTTTGTTAATAAGAGTAACAGAAACAAATACAAATTATGACGATAAAGAAATCGTGGTTACTGGTAGCTTCGGTCAAGTTCAAGAAGAAGAAACCTACCGATTTTATGGAAAAGTAACAGAGCATCCAAAATTTGGTGTTCAGTTTAATGCTCATCGCTATAAACAAGAAAAGCCAACTTCAGCTGTGGGAGTGATAAACTATCTTTCGAGTGATAAATTTCCTGGAATTGGTAAAAAGACAGCAGAAAATATTGTGAAAGTTTTGGGAGAAGAGGCTATCGATCGTATTAGTAATGATCCAACTGTTTTACAAGAAGTTACTGGGTTGAATGATAAGAAAAGAGCTATTTTAGCTCAAACCATTCAAGCAAGTGATGGAATGGAAAAAATAATTATTGGGTTAAATGATTATGGATTTGGTAGCCAGCTAGCGTACAATATTTATAAAATGTATCAAGATGAAACACTTGAAATTATCCAAGAAAATCCTTATCAATTAGTGCAAGATATTGAAAATATTGGTTTTAAAAAAGCTGATGCTATTGCTGAACAGCTCGGTTTTGCTGCTGATTCACCTGCACGCTTACAAGCTGCTGTTTTTTATGCTTTAAATGAATTATGTTTGAGTCAAGGGAATACGTACACTTTAGCAGGACCGTTATTAGAAGAAAGCTTAAAAGTTCTAGAATCGAGTCGCTCTTTCATTATTGAGCCGGATGCAGTAGCCTTAGAATTAGTTCATCTAGTTGAAGAAAATAAAATTATTGAAGATAATAAAAAAATATACATTAAATCTTTGTATGCCTCAGAGTGGGGAATAGCTTCATCAATTAAACGATTAATGGATCGTAAAAAAATAAGTTACAATGGACATGATATACTAAAAGAAATAAGGAAATTAGAAAAAAGATTGGCTATTTCTTATGGTAAGTCTCAGTTGAAAGCCATAGAAGAAGCCATGTTATCTCCAATGTTTATTCTGACAGGTGGACCAGGTACAGGGAAAACAACAGTTTTAAATGGAATAGTTTCATTGTTCGCAGAACTAAATGGACTTTCTTTAGACCTGAATGATTACACAGACAAAGCTTTTCCTATCTTACTTGCCGCACCTACAGGAAGAGCTGCGAAAAGGATGAATGAAACAACTGGATTACCAAGTAGTACTATTCACCGACTTCTAGGATTGAATGGAAGAGAAGGCAACAATGAAGAGCAACAATCTGACCGCGAGTTAGAAGGTGGTTTATTAATTATTGATGAAATGTCAATGGTAGATACTTGGTTAGCCAATCAGCTTTTACGGGCAGTTCCTAAAAATATGCAGGTTTTATTGGTAGGAGATAAGAATCAGTTGCCTTCTGTAGGCCCAGGTCAGATTCTGCATGATTTAATCGATACAAAATTAATTTTAAGTATGGAGCTAAGTGAAATTTATCGTCAAGAAGATGGTTCTTCTATTATCCCTTTAGCACATGAAATTAAAGATGGAAAGTTGCCAGCAGACTTTACACAAAATAAAAAAGATCGGTCGCTGATTACATGTAATGCTTATCAAATCGAAGAAGTTATTCGCCAAGTTGTCACTAAAGCTAAATTAAAAGGATACACTAAACAAGATATGCAAGTTTTAGCACCAATGTACCGTGGACCAGCCGGAATCGATGCATTAAATAAAATGATGCAAGAAATTCTTAATCCAAATGATACAAGAAGACGAAAAGAAGTAAAATTTAATGAAAAAGTTTATCGAATTGGAGATAAAATACTACAATTAGTAAACAATCCTGAATTAAATGTATTTAATGGGGATATGGGCGAAATAACAAGTATTTCATATGCAAAAGAAACAGAAGATAAAGTAGACGAATTAGTCATTCAATTTGATGCAAATGAAGTCACTTATAAAAGAAATGAATGGAATAAAATAACTCTCGCTTATTGTTGCTCTATTCATAAGTCTCAAGGTAGTGAGTTTAAGATGGTCATTCTACCGATGGTGCATAATTATGGAAGAATGCTCAGGCGAGATTTATTGTATACAGCTATAACAAGAAGTAGCGAATTATTGATTTTATGTGGTGAAATTAGTGCCTTTCAAGAGAGTGTAGAGAAATCTTCAGCAACAAGATTAACAACACTAAAAGAGCGGTTGTGGGATAATGATGTTGTTCTTCTAGAAGAAAGAAAAGATAGTCAAAAAGATAAGACAACCGAAGTGGTAGCCATTAAAGAAAAAACTTCTCCAAAAATTTCTGGAAAAGAAATTTCATTATTTGAAGAAGCAGAAGTAACGGAAAATAAACTAAAACCATATCGACTAACCATAGATATGATAAGGGAAAACACAATTAATCCAATGATAGGTATGGAAGGGATAACTCCTTAGTTATTTAATATATTAACGATTATAACCAAAAATAACGAGTAGAGGATTGAATCGATAAATCCATGGATTTATTTCCTAAAAATTCTCCATCTGCTTGGACATCCTCTAGCTGATTAGAGAGAATCTGGATATGAGAGCCTTGAAAATAATGAACGTCTTTGTGGTTTAAATGACGACCACCGTTTAACATTAAGATAAAAAGAAAAATAATTTTAAAAACAGAAACTTTTTGCAAAACAATTAAATCGATGTAATTGTCATATGGTGATGATTTTGGAGATATCCTAATCCCACCACCAAAATAAGGGTGATTATTAACAGTAACTAAAAAAGCTTTAGGAAACAGTTTAGTGATATTATCTATCTTTATTTCTATCGGAAAACCTTTTTGTTTAAATAAGGCAATTACTAAAGAAATTAAGTACGTCAAAGATCCTAATTTGATCGTATTTAGTTTCTTTTTTATGGTTGATAAATTTGCGTATTTAACAGTTGCAGCATCAAAACCAATTCCAATATTGTTTACTGCATAACCTGTTTCATTTAAAATGTTTTCATGAAAGTGAAGAATGTTTATTTCTTTAGGTTCTTTGCTGTTTAATATCTGCTCCAAAGCTTCAGCTATATTTTTTGAAATGCCTAATCCTTTTGCAAAGTCGTTTCCTGATCCAGCCGGGATATAAGCTAAAGGAATATGCTTTTGTTCTTCTCCAAGTCCTAGAAAAGCCTCATGTAAGGTTCCATCTCCGCCTATGATAAGGAGTAAATGCTTCTTTTTAGTTAGATTTATAGTTGTACTTTTTGAAAGATTTTTAGCTAGTTGTATAGTGTGACCTGCATATTGAGAAGGATATAAATTAAAAACAATATTTTTTTCATTTAACAATTTGATTAGTGTGGTGGAAACTTTTTTTCCATTACCCGAACCAGCGAGTTCGTTAACAATAATATGAAATGTAGTTGAGCTTATCATGAATACTCCTTTAAAAAAATGATGGTTAAGTATAAATAAAGTATAAACGAAATGAAATATAAAGTAAGGGAAAATAATGAAATAGTTCATTTTAAAAAAAGTTCAATTAATTTTTTAAAAATATAGTTTAAAAGGCTAATTTAATGATAGAATAGGCTGTAGTTTGCAAAGTTTAAAGAAAAAGGTGTATATAGTGAGAAAAAAATTTAAAAAAGATCAATTTCCTTTACAAATAATCGATATCTTCTTTATTGTTGTTGGTTGTTTTATCGCTGCAATTTCATTCAATATATTTCTTTTGCCAAATTTTATTGTATCAGGTGGCATTAGTGGATTAAGTACAGTTTTGAATAGTTTATACCAATGGGACCCATCCATTGTACAATTTGCATTTAATATCCCTTTGATAGCCTTGTGTTTTATTGCTTTGGGTAAAGAGGCAGGATTTAAAACAATTCTAGGTGGTTTAATTTTACCAGCATTTATTGGTTTATTACATTTTATGGAGCCATTAACAATGAATCCACTATTAGCTGCAATATTTGGAGGAATCACGACTGGGATGGGGTTAGGACTAGTTTTTAAAGCTAAAGGATCTACAGGCGGGACAAGTATTATCGCCCAAATTATCCATGTTTACTTAAAATTACCTTTGGGAACAAGTGTAGCTTTAATAGACGGTCTTGTTATCTTTATTGCTTTAGTGGCATTTGATGTAGAGGTTATTATGTATTCAATGATCTCGTTGTTTGTTATTAGCCGAACAATCGATATTATCCAAGTTGGGTTTAATAGATCTAAGAATGTGATGATTATTTCAGATCAGGCTAGCGAAATTAGAGATGCTATTTATCAAAATATAAATAGAGGCGTGACGAATTTAAGAATTACTGGTGGATACGGAAATAACAAAAAAGAAATGCTTATGTGCGTAATTGGCGAGCAAGAGTTTACTTACTTAAGAGAAACTATATTAGAAGTAGATCCCGATGCATTTGTTGTAGTAATGAGTGCCAGCGAAGTTTGGGGAAAAGGATTTACATTAGCTAAGGATTCTACAACTGAGTATTTATAAGAATGTATATATTAAAGTCGGATGCTCCTAGATTAATTGATTTTTATGGGTATTCGACCTTTTGTTTTTTATTGACTTTTAGCTGAAGTTCTCCTATAATTTAAATCGATAGTGAAAGAGGATATATTTTTTTGTTTTTTACCTTTAGAGAAGTTTTCCAAGGCTGAAAGAAGACTGGTAAATTAAAGGAATGCTCCCTTTTTTAACAATATAGTAGAAATACTATCGTTTCTCGCGTTATAGAGACTTAAGAGGTAATGAATACGTCAAATGACATCATTGCAAACAAGGTGGTACCGCGCTTACATCGTCCTTGTCTAGCAATAGTGTCGTTTGGTTTTTTTTATACACTTTTTTAAAATAAAGAATTTGAAGGGAAGAAATAGAATGAAACAGTTAACTAGTAACGAAGTTCGTCAAATGTTCTTAGATTTTTTTGAAGAGAAAGGACACAAAATTGAACCAAGTGCTTCACTTGTCCCATTTGAGGATCCAACATTATTATGGATAAATTCAGGTGTAGCAACATTGAAAAAATATTTCGATGGTTCCGTTATACCAGATAACCCAAGAATCGTAAATGCACAAAAGAGTATTCGTACAAATGATATTGAAAATGTAGGGAAAACAGCTAGACATCATACATTATTTGAAATGCTAGGAAATTTTTCTATCGGAGAATACTTTAAAGAAGAAGCCATTGTTTGGGCATGGGAATTCTTGACAAGTGATAAGTGGTTAGCTTTAGACCCAACAAAACTTTATGTTACTGTTTATCCGGAAGATAAAGAAGCTGCTCAGTTATGGAGAGATAAAGTAGGTCTTACAGAGGATCATATTATCGAAATTGAAGATAATTTTTGGGACATTGGTGTAGGACCAAGTGGACCAGATTCTGAAATTTTTTATGATCGTGGAGAAAAATTTAATAATTTATCAAAAGACGATCCTGAAAATTTTCCCGGTGGAGAAAATGAAAGATGGCTTGAAATATGGAATCTCGTATTTTCTGAATTTAACCATAAAGAAGACGGAACATATGAACCATTGCCAAATAAAAATATTGATACTGGAATGGGACTTGAAAGAGTCGTTTCTATTTTACAAGATACACCTACAAATTTCGAAACAGATCTATTCTTGCCCATCATTCGTGAAATTGAAAAGATGAGTCAAAATAAATCATATGGTACAGATAAACAAGATGATATTTCATTTAAAGTAATTGCTGATCATTTACGGGCAGTCAGCTTTGCGATTGGTGATGGTGCATTGCCTTCACACGAAGGACGTGGGTATGTTTTACGGAGATTGTTACGTCGAGCAGTGATGCATGGCAAAAAACTAGGTATTGATGAAGCTTTTATGTTTAAATTAGTTTCAGTTGTTGGAAATATTATGGATTCACATTATCCAGAAATTCTAGAACAGAAATCTTTTATTGAAAAAGTAATTAAAAATGAAGAAGAACGTTTCCATGAAACTATTAACGATGGTTTATCGATTTTAAATCAATTAATTTCTGAGTTGAAATTATCTGGAGAAACAAAAATCACTGGAAAAGACATCTTTAAATTGTATGATACATTTGGTTTTCCAGTTGAGTTAACAGAAGAATATGCTGAAGATGAAGGTTTAACAGTTGACCATGAAGGTTTTATAAAAGAGATGGAAGCTCAGCGTGACCGTGCAAGATCAGCTAGAAGCGATGAAAAATCAATGGGTGTACAAACAAAATTATTTTCAGACATAGATGTTGATAGTATCTTTGTTGGATACAATCAAACAGAAGTAGAAGGAAAGCTTGAAGTCATCGCGACAGATGAAGAATTAGTCGAAACGGCTAAAGCAGGAGAAAAAGTTAGAATGATTTTTGATCAAACAACTTTTTATGCTGAAATGGGTGGTCAGGTTGCAGACAAAGGTCTTTTATTAAATTTAAATGGAGATACAATTGGAAAAGTAATAGATGTTAAAAGAGCGCCAGCTGGTCAATCTTTACACATTGTTGAGGTACTAAGTGATATTCAATTAGGCCAAAAAATGAAGTTAGTCGTTGATAGAAACTTGCGGAATAAAATAACTCGTAACCATACAGCTACTCATTTATTACACCGTGCTTTAAAAGATGTATTGGGAGAACATGCTAATCAAGCAGGTTCATTAGTTATGGGAGATTATTTACGCTTTGACTTTACCCATTTTGGACAAGTTACACAAGCAGAATTAGATGAAATGGAACATAAAGTAAATAAAAAGATTTGGGAATCACTAGAGGTTGTAACACTGGAGACTACGATTGAGAAAGCACGTGAAATGGGCGCAATGGCGTTATTTGGTGAAAAATATGGCAATGAGGTGCGTGTTGTCAGTGCAGGTGATTATTCAATAGAGTTATGTGGTGGAGTTCATGTGAAAAATACTGATGAAATTGGTCTCTTTAAGATTCTTTCTGAATCAGGTATAGGAGCTGGTGTTCGAAGAATAGAAGCAATCACTAGTGAAGCCGCATTTAACTATTTGCAAACACAAGAAAGACGTTTAAAAACAATTGCAGGTCTAGTTAAAGCTAAACAGATTAAAGATGTAGAAAGAAAAACTGAACAGCTACAATTAGAATTAAAAGAAACACAAAAGGAAAATGAATCGTTACAATCGAAATTAGCAAATGAGCAAGCAAGTGAAATCTTCAATGATATCCAACCGGTAAACGGTATTACTATTGTAACTGCACAAGTAGAAATTAAAAATGCGAATCAGTTACGTCAACTTGCTGATCAGTGGAAACAAAACGCCGTTTCGAATATATTGACTCTTGGATTCTCAAAAGATGGGAAAGTTAACTTGTTGGCCGCAATTGATCAAGAAACGATCAAAAAAGGTTTAACTGCAGGTAATCTAATTAAAGAAATCGCTCCATTAGTTGATGGCGGTGGTGGAGGACGTCCAGATATGGCACAAGCTGGAGGGAGAAATCCTGCTGGCTTAACAGATGCATTACAAAGAGTAACTAATTGGGTAGAACAAAACAGCTAAATTTTTCTTTTGTATAGAGAAAGAGCAGTTTAAAAACTTATTTACTGATCCTTAGTTCATTTAAAGTGAGGAAACGTCAAAATATGTTTTCATTTCTTCATAGTTATTGTAGTTTGAAGTCCTTTCTTGTAGAATAAAGATAGAGTTTACAGAAATTGAGGTGCAGAATATGAGTTCAATAGATGAAACAGTTCGGTTTAACGTTGGAGATAATCACGACAAAGACGTGAAACAAACATTGGCGCTAGTGTATGAAGCATTGGAAGAAAAAGGTTACAATCCAATTAATCAGATAGTCGGTTATCTACTTTCTGGTGATCCAGCATATGTTCCACGTCATAATGACGCTAGAAATTTAATTAGACGTCATGAACGTGATGAAATTGTAGAAGAATTAGTGAAGAGTTATTTGAAAGAGAGTGGTAAAAAAATTCAATGAGAACAATGGGATTAGATGTTGGTTCTAAAACGGTTGGGGTTGCGATTAGCGATCCATTCGGTTGGACAGCTCAAGGGATTGAAACAATAAAAATTAATGAAAATCAAGAAGAATTTGGAATGAAGAGAATTCAAGAATTAATTAATGAATATGAAGTTTCTAAAATTGTTGTGGGTTTACCAAAAAATATGAATAATTCAATTGGACCACGCGCGGAAGCTTCGATTCGTTATGCTGATCTTTTAAAAGACTTATTTCAGTTGCCTACTTTTTTTCAAGACGAAAGACTCACTACCGTTCAAGCTGAAAGAATGTTGATTGAAGAAGGAAATGCCTCTCGTGCAAAGCGCAAACAAGTCATTGATAAAGTTGCTGCTGTTATGATTCTTCAAAACTATTTGGATAGCAATCAAAACTAGCTTTTAATAAAGAGTTACGTTAAACTAACTTAGTAAAGCTATAGATAATTATAAAGGAGTGTTAAGTATGGCACATGAACACGATCATGATCACGAGGAACATGAACATATTACAATTATAGATGAAAATGGGAATGAAGAGTTATACGAAATTTTATTTACGTTCGACTCAGATGATTTTGAAAAATCATATGTTTTAGTTTACCCTGCTGGTTCTGAAGAAGGAGAAGAGGTTGAATTACAAGCCTATTCTTACGTAGAAAAAGCAGATGGCAAACAAGGTGATTTAGAACCAATAGAAACAGATGAAGAATGGGACATGATTGAAGAAGTATTGAATACTTTCATGGCAGATGAGGATGAAGATTAAGATTACTTTTTAACTAATTAAATCATTTGAAATTGAGCTGATGGGTTACTCATTGGCTCAATTTTGTTGTTTATAAAGCTTTGTTGAAAAAATAATAAAGATAAAATAAACATACATAGAGTGAGAAAACAAATGTCATTAATAATATAAGAATAACTAGTTCGTTCTTTTTTCTATTCACTTTGGGTATGTTATCATGTATAATAGTGCAAGTTAGTGGTTAAAATGTACAAAATTAAAGAAAATACATGACTGTTTATTTCTTTATTCTGATAGGAGGGCCTCTTTTGGGAAAGAAAGAGAAAAAAAACAAACGAAGCAATGAGCAACAAGATAAAATTGAAACGAATCCTAAATTGGCCGAAAGACAAAAAGAAAAAAAGATGGTTAAAAAAATTGTCTGGAGTATTGTAACAATATTAATTACTCTTTTAGTTATTTTTGGGGTAGCTAGTTATCAATATGTGACCTCATCTCTCGAACCATTAGATGCTACTAGTAGTGAGGAAAATAAAATAGAAGTACCCTCAGGTTCTTCCTCAGCAGATATTTCTCGTATTTTAGAAAAGAATAAAGTTATTAAAAGTGCATCTGTGTTTAGATTTTATATAAAATTAAACAACAAAACAGATTTTCAAGCTGGCTATTATCTTTTATCTCCTTCGATGACATTGGAGGAAATTATTAAATCGCTTCAACAAGGTGGAAGTCCTGTTGCTTTTGACGGAACAAAGATATTAGTTCAAGAAGGATTAACTATTGAGCAAGTAGCTGAATCTGTTGAGAAATCAACTGATTATAGTTCGTCAGATTTTCTTAACAAAGCCAAAAATACAAAATTTTTAATAAAATTAAAAGAGACTTATCCAAAACTTTTAACAAGTACACTCGAAGCAAAGGAAACAAAATATGCACTTGAAGGGTATTTATTTCCAGCTACCTATGATTTTTCAGAAAAAATGTCTCTTGAAACAGTCATAGAAAATATGGTCAAAAAGACAGATGAAGTGATGCAAGATTTCTATCCGATCATTCAAGAAAAAAAGATGACTGTTCAGCAAGTGATTACTTTAGCTTCATTAATTGAACGAGAAGGTAATTCATATGAAGATCGTACAAAAATTGCTAGCGTATTTTTCAATCGTATTGAAGGAGATATGCCATTGCAATCAGATATTAGTGTGTTGTATGCATTAAATAAGCACAAAGAAATCGTAACATATAAAGATTTAGAAATAGATTCTCCATATAATTTATATCAAAATAAGGGATATGGACCAGGACCTTTTAATAATCCATCAGAAGATGCTATTAAAGCAACGTTGAATCCTGCAGATACAAACTATATCTATTTTTTAGCAGATACTAAAACGGGTAAAGTATATTTTTCAAGAACGTATGCTGAGCATCAAGAACTAGTTGATGAATACATCACTCCTTAATAATTCAAGATAATGAATAAAAATAAAGTGAATAAAAATGAAAGTCTTTCAACAGGAATGGAGCTAAAAAAAGCATGAATGCTGAACGCAAGCCAATTGTCATTGGGGTAACAGGTGGATCAGGAAGTGGGAAGACAAGCGTAAGCCGTGCGGTCTACAATCATTTTTCTGGGCATTCTATTTTAATGTTAGAACAAGATTTTTACTACAAAGACCAAAGCGACCTATCTTATGAAGAACGCCTTAATACTAATTATGATCATCCATTTGCTTTTGATACAGATCTATTAATTAAACATTTAACAGATTTAATTCACTATCGATCAATAAAAAAACCAGTATATGATTATGCTGCTCACACAAGAAGTAATAAATTTATTGTTCAAGAACCGAAGGAAGTTATTATTTTAGAAGGAATTTTAATTTTAGAAGATAAACGATTAAGAGATTTGATGGATATTAAAGTTTATGTAGACACAGATGATGACATTCGAATTATACGAAGAATTAAAAGAGATATTGAAGAACGCGGCAGAACACTAGATTCTGTTATCGATCAATATTTATCTGTTGTAAAGCCTATGCATACACAGTTCATTGAGCCAACTAAAAAGTTTGCAGACATTATTATTCCAGAAGGCGGACGTAATCAAGTGGCTATTGATTTAATGACGACAAAAATTAAGAGCATTCTTGAATATCAATTAAAACCATAGTAATCGATTAAATTCTATTGGAAATAATTAATCAACTATTTAATTACTAAATTAAAAAATGAAAACTAAAAATTATGTGAGAATGCTTATAAAGTGTTTACAAATAAAAGCCTACGTGGTATCTTATCTCTATTGAAATTATATTATAAAGACATTTTTAATAATTTAATAAGTATAAAACCAATAAACGAGCTTTTATTTAAAAAGGAGAATTTATTTATGATAGAAAAAATATATCCAATGACTTTAGATGGGAAAAATAAGCTAGAGGCAGAATTAGAAGAATTAAAAACAGTAAAAAGAAAAGAAATTGTTGAAAGAATTAAAGTAGCTCGCAGTTTTGGAGATTTATCTGAAAACTCAGAGTATGAATCAGCTAAAGATGAACAAGCCTTTGTAGAAGGTCGTATTACGACCATTGAAACAATGTTGCGTTTTTCTGAAATAATTGACAACTCAAAATGTGCAGCTGATGAAGTAGCGATTGGCCGCAAAATAACATTTATCGAATTACCTGATGGTGAAATTGAAGAATACACAATCGTAGGCAGTGCAGAAGCTGATCCATTCAGCGGTCGTATCTCAAATGATTCACCCATTGCTAAAGCTTTAATGGGTAAAAAAGTTGGAGACCAAGTTGTTATTTCAACACCGGGTGGAGACATGACAATTGAAATAAAAAGTATAGAATAATAAATAAAAAAGGATGGCTAGTATTTCAATCTATAGCTGTTCTTTTATTTTTTTATTATTAAAACTATCAGACTTTAGTCTTAGACTGACTTCATGCTTTAGCAGGCTTTTTTTTCTTTTTAAATAGTTTATACTTATGCTAAAGGACTAAATATGAAGGGGATTAAATGTAATGAAAAAAAAATGGCAATTATTTTTTCTAATTGAAGCATTTCTTTTAGTATGGCTACTGTACGAATCAGTAAACAATAGCTTTACTCTGTTGACCTTTATAATGGGAACATTGGTTTTGCTACGTAGCAAATATAAAAAAAACAACTCAAAACGACAAATGTACTTAATGACTGGTGGTATTTTAGTTCTGATTGCTTTATTATCGACAAGCGCCATTTGGTTCATGTTAATTTGTGCTATTTTATTTTTCGTATTTCTAGCTAATAAACCATTATCAACTATCCGTTTTTCTGACTTTGAGAGTGTTCCGTGGCAAGATAAAGATATAATTATTGTAGAGACAGCAAAAAGTCTGCCAAAAAATGGTAAAAGATTTAAAAGAAACTGGCTGGGAAATGAAAGAATCGGCAATACTGTCTATGAGTGGGATGACATTAACTTCACTATTTTTATGGGGGATACAATTATTGATTTAGGCAACACAATTCTACCTAAAGATGAAAGTTATGTTATTGTACGAAAAGGCTTTGGCAAGACCCGTATCTTAGTCCCTGCAGGAATAGGGGTAATGATTGAGCATAGTGCCTTCAAAGGAAAAGTTCGCTTTGAAAACGATGTTTTTGCATTAAATAATGA
The DNA here is from genome assembly GCA_036639135.1 of Carnobacterium sp. GTDB lineage: Bacteria > Bacillota > Bacilli > Lactobacillales > Carnobacteriaceae > Carnobacterium_A. Next base: position 15,052 of record JAVWJE010000036.1, read on the forward strand.
ATCTGTAAAATTATACGGTCAACAATATGATGAGAATACACGAAAAATTAAACTTATCACAACAGTTCTAATTGGAGATCTAGAGGTGATAACAATATGAAAAAAAAGAATATCGGAATACGTTTTATTCAGATTACTTTTTGTTCTTTTTTATTCTTTTTGATTGTCGCTTTATCCTATGGTTATGCCACACAACCTAATGAATGGTTGGTTACTATTTTTAAAACACAATTCTTACATGTACCTTATCTTCTTTACCTACTGGGAGTAGCATCAATTATTGGATTGTTAACTTCAATCTTATTATATGAGCTTCAGCAAAGAAAATGGGGATATCTAGAAGAAATATTGCGTTCACTTGCTAGTGGGAATTACTCAGTTAAACATATAGATGGATTATTCGAGAATGAAATAGAAGAGTTTGACTATTTTGATGATATTAAAAGCTCACTGTCTATTATCCGTAGTAAACTACTAGATTTATCTAAAGAAGTTCAAAAGCAAAGCAATTATCCTACATTGGTTGATGGAGAAACAAAAGAAGAAATATTAGAAATAGAAAGACGTCGTATCGCTAGAGAATTACATGATTCTGTTAGCCAGCAGTTATTTGCAGCAATGATGCTATTATCAGCAATAAATGAACAATTGGAAGATACTGATGACGTGATGGAAAAACAACTAAAAATGGTTGAAAGTATCATAAATGAATCACAATCTGAAATGCGAGCGCTGTTATTACATCTAAGACCAATTAATTTAGAAGGAAAAACATTGAAAAAAGGTATTGAACAATTATTAACGGAGTTAAAGACAAAAATACAAATTAAATTAACTTGGGAAATAGATGAAGTAACGTTAGAAACTGGAATGGAAGACCATTTATTTCGGATAATACAAGAACTTCTTTCAAATACCCTAAGACATTCGAAAGCTAAAGAACTAGAAGTTTATTTAAAGAAATACCACGATTCGTTGTCTTTACGAGTAATCGATGATGGAATAGGATTTGATCCCGATGAACAAAAAGCAGGTAATTATGGTCTAGTAAATATAAACGAAAGAGTAAGCAATATGGGTGGGACGTTTAAAGTTATTAGTTTTATAAATAAAGGAACCAGTATAGAAATTAAGATACCGCTTATTAAGGGGAGTGAATTAGAATGATAAAAGTTTTATTGATTGATGATCATGAGATGGTAAGATTAGGTGTGTCATCTTATCTATCTATTCAACCGGATATCAAAGTTATCGGTGAAGCTGAAAATGGAGAAATAGGCTATCAAAAAGCGATGGAACTTAGACCGGATGTTATTATGATGGATTTAGTAATGGATGTTATGGATGGTATTGAATCAACTAAAGCCATCATGAAAGAATGGCCAGATGCTAAAATTATTATTGTGACAAGTTTTATAGATGATGAAAAAGTATACCCCGCTCTCGAAGCAGGAGCAGCAAGTTATATTTTAAAGACTTCTACTGCAAGAGAAATTGCAGATGCAATTCGTTCTACTTATAAAGGAGAGTCCGTGTTAGAAACAGAAGTTACTGCAAAAATGATGACACGTTTCTCAAAGAAACAACAGCATTTTCTTCATGATGATTTAACTAAACGAGAAAAAGAAATCTTATTGTTAATTGCACAAGGTAATTCCAATCAAGAAATTGCAAATATTTTATTTATAACCTTGAAAACAGTTAAAACACATGTTTCTAATATATTAGCTAAACTAGATGTTGATGATCGGACTCAAGCGGCAATATATGCTTTTAAATATCATCTGATTTATTAAAAAAATTTGCAGTTTTACTGAGATTTCAATGCCTGTTTTTTACATAGAGATATGTTAAGCTAATTACAGGATAAACAACGAAGGGGGGATTCACAGTTTTTATATTCTGTGAAGTAAAAAATGAAAATAGAATTAACTGAAAATGCAATTGAATGGTTTGAAAAAGAAGTAGGCGTTA
>JAVWJE010000036.1:17035-18205 GCA_036639135.1 Carnobacterium sp.
GTTACGAAAGAAAATGGTGTGCGCTTTATGGGTAAGGTATATGGGAAAACGGATGTCCATGAGGGCTTTTCTGTAGGGATGAATGTTTGTCAGCCTGAGGATGTTTTAACTAAAGCAGTCATTAATGAAATAACTTATTTCATTGAAAAAAATGATGATTGGTTTTTTAGTGGATATGATTTAAAAGTAGACTATAGTAAAAAGAATGACGAACCAGTATATACATTTATTGAGCAATAAAATAAAAAATCTCTTACTTTCAAAAGAAAGTAAGAGATTTTTTTTATACAGGCATAATTACTGGTAATACCATTGGATGACGTTTAGTTTTTTCGTATAAGAAAGGTTTTAAACTCTCAATGACAACAGACTTGATTGCTTGCTCTGTAAGAGGTTCATCATTGTTAGCAAGAAGTTTCCTAAGGCTTCTAGTGATAACGCGTTGTGCATCATTTATTAGTTCACCAGACTCACGCATATAAATGAAACCACGTGATAAAATATCTGGACCAGCTAAAATTTCTTTAGATTTATAATCAATCGTAACGACAACAACGACTAGACCTTCTTCAGAAAGTAAACGACGGTCACGTAAGACAACATTTCCAATGTCTCCGATACCTTTTCCATCGACATAAACATCTCCGGCATCAAAATGACCCGCTCTTCTAGCAGACTCTGCAGTTAAAGCAAGAACATCGCCATTTTCTAGAATGAAACAATCGTCTTTAGACATACCGATTTGTTCAGCTAAACCAGCATGTATTTTTTGCATACGGTACTCACCGTGGACTGGAACAAAATATTTAGGTTTCATTAAACGCAACATTAATTTTTGTTCTTGTTGACCACCATGACCAGAAGTATGGATATTATTAACTTTACCGTGAATAACATTGGCTCCAGCTTCAGATAACAAATTGATAACACGGTTAACACTAGCTGTGTTTCCAGGAATTGGAGAACTTGAGAAAATAACAGTGTCTCCAGGTTGTACTGAAATTTGACGGTGTGTTCCGTTAGCAATTCTACTTAATGCAGCCATAGGTTCACCTTGCGAACCAGTACATAAAATAATTGTTTCATTTGCTGGCATACGATTTAATTCTTGAGACTCTATAAATTTATCATCTGGAGCAGTAATGTAACCGAGCGAACGACCAGTCACGA
>JAVWJE010000036.1:18216-18450 GCA_036639135.1 Carnobacterium sp.
CATGCTTCGACCGAACACTGCGATTTTCCTACCTGTTTTGATAGCTGCTTGAGCAACTTGTTCTAAACGTGAGATATTTGAAGCAAAAGTTGCGAATATAATTCTTCCTTCAACTTTTTGCATAATATTTGTGATGGATTCGCCGACACCTTGTTCTGAATTTGTAAAAGTCGGGATTTCAGCATTTGTACTATCTGAAAGAAGAGCTAAGACTCCTTCATCACCAATACGAGC
>JAVWJE010000037.1:0-18440 GCA_036639135.1 Carnobacterium sp.
TCAGTTTTCAAAGGTCTAATTTGTTTGTCGTTGTCGTTTTGACAACTTCTAAATACTACCAGAAGTTATTTAACTTGTCAACACTTTTAGATAAATATTTTTGTATTGCTGTATATTTATTCAATATTGCTTTACTCGTTTAACACGACTTCAATATATTATCATGGATTGTTATTCATTGTCAAGCACATAATCCATCTTTTTTCTTCTAACGTTTCATCTATTTATTTCGTTGTTCAACTAGCGTAACAACTTCTATTAATATAACAAGTTTATCAATATTGGTCAATAGTAAAGCATCTTTTTTTTCCTTTTTGCTCTAATCTTTTAATTGAGTTTATTTACATCACACTGATACAGGTGAAAATCCTTTTTTGCACCATCCACTAGAACATCTAATTTCTTTCCGATATAGGAGAATCCAGCACCTTGATACAATCTATTTAAATAAGCATTATCTGCAATACAGTCTAATCGGATAGCAGAGAAACCTTTTGTTTTTGCATATTTTTTCGCTTCAAAAAGAAGTTGTTCAGATATTCCTTGTCCTGAAAAACTACGGAGAACAGTTAACCTATGCAAATACAGATACGCATCACTTGAATTTTTTTCCCAAAACTCTTCGTCCCATTCGCTTTGATGACTCCACAAAACAAACATGCCTGCTATCTGATTATTTACTTTCCCTACAAAAACTTCTCCACGTTCAATAGCTTCAGAAGTGTTGTGTCTATCTTCACCTTTCAAAATTCCACTCCATTGGTTTGAACCTTTTTTTTGGAGCCATTGTGCGGCTTGTTTCAACATCTCTTCTATAAGTAGCTTATCTTTTTGTTCAGCTTGGTGGACTATTATTTTTTTAGCCATACTCTTTCTACTTCCAATCTATGTTATATAGTAGCGAATACATCCTTTAGTTTTCATAAGATAAAAAAGCCCCAATAGTTAGTACAATCCAATCAAGCAATCCCTAAATTAGTTACTGCTCGATTCATTACTGTACTTCATCAGAACTTTTTTTGAATAAAAATTATTTTATAGGCGTGCGTTTAGTTCTTTTGCTAAATCTTCAAATCCTGGTTTACCTAATAAAGCAAACATATTTTTTTTGTAGGCTTCTACCCCTGGTTGATCAAATGGGTTTACTCCATTAAGGTAACCTGAGATGCCTACTGCTATTTCAAAGAAGTACATTAGGTAACCTAATGTGTATGCGTCTGTTTCCGGAATTGTCACCAATAAGTTTGGTACATCTCCATCTGTATGAGCCAACAATGTTCCTTGGAAAGCTTTTGTATTAACAAAGTCAATTTCTTTTCCTTGTAAATAACCCAATCCATCTAAATCATCAGATGTAGTAGGGATTACTAATGCGTGTTTAGCTTTATTTACTTTAATGATCGTTTCAAAAATGTTTCTTTGTCCATCTTGAATCGTTTGTCCAACTGAATGCAAATCAGTAGAGAAGTTTGCGCTTGCCGGGAAGATACCTTTTTGGTCTTTCCCTTCTGATTCACCAAATAATTGTTTCCACCATTCTGAAAAGTACTGTAAGTTCGGTTCGTAGTTAACCAATATTTCTGTTGTTTTGCCTTTACGGTAAAGGGCATTTCGAATAGCAGCGTATTGATAAGCTTCATTTTCTTCTAATTTATCGCTACTATAGGCGTCGGCTGCGTCAACTGCACCTTGCATCAAAGCATCTATATCTGCTCCACTTGCTGCGATAGGCAGTAAACCTACTGCTGTTAATACTGAAAAACGTCCACCTATATCATCAGGGATAATAAATGATTCATATCCTTGTGCATTGGCTTCTTCTTTCAAAGCACCTTTTTCTTTATCTGTTGTTGCATATATACGTTTTTTAGCTTCATCTTTGCCGTATTTTTTTTCTAACATTTCTTTAAAAATACGAAAAGCAATAGCTGGTTCTGTTGTTGTACCAGATTTCGAAATAATGTTTACAGAGAAATCTCTATCTCCAATTACATCAATCAAGTCACTTAAGTAAGTTGAACTTATGCTATTACCAGCAAAGAAAACTTGTGGCTGTTTTCTGTCTTCTTTTGGAAGAACATTGTAGAATGAATGATTTAAAAAATCTAATGATGCTTTAGCACCTAAGTATGATCCACCAATACCAATAACAACTAGTACTTCTGAATCATTTTGGATTTTTTCTGCTGCGGCTTTGATACGAGAAAATTCTTCTTTATCGTAATTTTTAGGTAAATCGATCCAACCCAAATAGTCACTTCCTGCCCCTGTCCCCTTACGTAACATGTCATCGGCAGTCGATACTTGCTGTTGCATATTCGAAATTTCATGTGGTTGTACAAATTTGTCGATTTTTGAATAGTCAAATTTAATGTGTCCCATGTAAATCCCTCCATTGTTTTGTGTGTTTAAGAATTAAACATTAACTTAATTCTCATACTTTCTTAACTTTAGTAGTTTTTTGTATAAATAGCAAGAAAAAAACAGCAATATCTGAGAGGACATGCTGTTCAGTATTTTTTATTCTAAAATTGAGGAACACCAGATATTTCCCATTCTTCAAGAGCTTCTGTTAAAGCATCTGATTGTACAAATGATAAGTTAAGTAAATTTTCTTTTAAAATACTGTTTACATCAATCTCTTTATTTGCTACTTCAAAAACAAAGAGCGGGATATTAATTCCATTAACAACTGCATTAGTTAGTTCAAACAAGTTCAAATTATGAATATCAATAGCTAATTTTTGTTTTAGTTCTTCTAAGATACAAGCAAGTCCTGTTTGTGTGTCAAGAATTTGAGTTACTGGGAATGAATACTTTGCATCTTCATTATTTACTAAAAATACGTATTTACCTTCTGGGTTATGCGTCATTATAGTTCCAGCTACCCGTTGTTTTTCTGTCATTTCCAAACACCTCACGCTTAAGTTTTTAATTCTGGTCAATAGACAAGTGGTTTTTTAACTCAACACAAAAAACAAATAAAGCTACTCTAGTTTATTTGTCTTGCTTCATCATCTTTAGCTTCTTCAATCCATCGTGGCATTAATTCACGGATTGTATCAAATCCATCACGATCCGTTTCTTCCTGACGGTATTTTCTTTTTTTTGAATGGTACTGAAAATGAGCTTGTTCTTCTAATGCTCTCAACGATAAGCTAATTTTTTTCGTGTACTCGTCAATATCTAGAATCACAACATCCATCGTATCTCCAACAGTTAGAACCTCATTTAAGTTTTTAACGTATCCATGTGTACATTCTGAAATATGAATTAATCCTTGTGTCTCTTTATCTAAAGAAACAAAAGCACCATAAGGCTGAATACCTGTTATTCTACCATTAACTATCATCCCAATTTTATAATCCATCCGATCACCTCATTTTACACATTTATAAAAACGGCTGCTTCTTTGCTTCTTAATTGTATCATAACAGTAAAATTTATGAAAATAGTATTCGCTTTCATGCTGTTATTCTTTTTTCAATGGATTATTATTATTAATGGAATCGTTATCTTTAATGGCGTATACTAAAAAAGAAACAAGTGACATTTTTTTATTATGATATAAAGGAAGTGCTTATATGGACTATTCGTTTAACGAAGTTATTGACCGTAAAGATAGCTTAGGAATTAAATGGAACAAACTAGACCAGCTATTTGGAACGGAAGAAGTTTTACCAATGTGGATAGCAGATATGGACTATGCTACTCCAAAACCCATACTCGATGCTTTGAAAAAGGTTCTTGATGGTCGTATTCTAGGCTACACCGCTCCTCCTGATTCTCTTTATCAGGCTATCATTCAGTGGCAAAAAGAACGTCATCAAATGGAATTAACTAAAGAGGATATTTTGTTCTCACCAGGAGTTGTTCCTAGTATCGCTGTCATTATTCAAGCTCTTACAAATGAACAGGATGCTATCCTGATTCATGATCCCGTTTATACACCTTTTTCAAATATGATTGAATTAAACAAACGTCGCTGCATTCGTTCGACATTATTGTTAGAAGATAATCAATTTAAAATAGATTTTGAAGATATCGAAAAAAAAATTATTGAAGAACAAGTTAAATTATTTATTTTATGTAATCCACAAAACCCGGGCGGACGTGTTTGGTCTAAAAAAGAATTAATAACTATAGCTGAGCTTTGTAAAAAATATAAGGTTCTACTAATCAGTGATGAAATACATGGCGATTTAATTTTTTCACCTAACCAATTCACTTCATTAGTTACTTTAGATTCAAGTTATCAAGATTTTGTCCTGACACTTTCCGCTGCGACTAAAACGTTTAATATCGCAGGTGTAAAATTATCTATGATTTATATCCAAAATGCAGAAATTTATAAAAAAATTCAACGCTTCCAAGAATGTATTGAGCATAGTGGATTAAATACATTTGGCTATATTGCTACAGAAGTGGCTTTTACCCAATGTGGACCATGGTTGGAAGAACTAATGAAAACCCTTAGCCAAAATTTAGATAAGATAACAGCTTTCTTTGATAAAGAGTTGCCGCAAGTAACCTATATGAAACCACAAGGAACTTATTTGTTTTGGTTCGATTGTTCCAGTCTTAATTTGACTGACGAAGAATTAATGAATCGTTTTATCCATGTAGGAAAAATTGCTTTAAACTCCGGTGTTGCCTATGGTCCTGGAGGTTCACAATATATGAGGCTAAATTTCGCAGCTCCCGATGTATTGATTAAAGAAGGTTTAAAACGAATCAAATGCGCTTTTGAATAGTAGATAAAATAAACGACCCAATAAAAGCATCACTTTAACAGGTGACTTTTATTGAGTCGTTTTATCTCTATTTAATTTATTTAGTTATTAATTGTTCTGCAGCCAATAATAAGCATCCAGTAATTCCAGCATTGTCTCCCAAAGCTGGTGACACGATGTATTCTTCTAGTGAAGGCAATTCAACATAACCGCCCATCAATTTTTCAAATTCTTGGCGTATTAATGGGAAAAGTTGTGCTTGTTTCATTACTCCCCCACCTAAAACAATTCTTTCGGGACTCAGAACTAACGTATAATTCATTAAAGCTTGAGCAATGTAATAGGCTTCCATTTCCCAAACTGCTGAATCGTCAGCTAATTCGTGGCCTTTTTTCCCATATCGCTGTTCGATAGCTGGACCGGCAGCAATTCCTTCTAAACAATTTCCGTGGTATGGACAAAACCCTTCGAACGTTTCATCTGGATGCAATCGAACCATGATATGTCCCATTTCTGGATGACCATATCCGGATAACAATTCACCATTTATGACAGCTCCACCGCCAATACCTGTACCAACCGTTAAGTAAACACAACTAGACAAGCCAAGTGCTGCTCCTTTTTTCAATTCTCCCAAAGCTGCCGCGTTGACATCCGTTGTCCAACCGACTGGAACAGAGTACCTTTTTTTAACGGCTCCTAAAAAATCATAATTTTTCCAAGCTGTTTTTGGTGTAGTTGTTACATGCCCATAAGTAGATGAAGATGGGTTAACATCTATTGGACCAAATGATCCAATTCCTATTGCAGATAAATTAAATGAATCAAAATAAGTAAAAACTTGCTCTAATGTTTCTTCTGGTGTTGTTGTTGGTATACTAATTTTTTCTTTTAATTCCCCTTGTTCATCACTTACTGCACAGACAAATTTAGTCCCGCCTGCTTCAATTGCACCATAAATCATTTTTGTACATCTCCTTTTTACTAATAGTTTCCATTTTATTGTAGCATAAACTGTAAAAAAATGAGGGCGATTTCATTTAAAAAAATAGTAGAAACTAAAGGGATCTTTAGAATAAGGAACCAATCTCGTTTTCTTAACAATAATCTATTTTTAGATTCGATATCCGTTTGTAACTATTTAAAACTTTTTGTTCTTTTTAACTGTATTGTAACTCTCATTTCAGGTTGATAACGCATAGATATTTTCTGATTTTTTACATGTAGTAATAACAGGCTAACAAAAAAACTCTTCACATTAAATAAAATGCGAAGAGTTTTTTTATGGTTCATTAAGCTATTTCAATGGACTCAATAACAACGTCTGTTACAGGTTTGTCTTGAGGACCACGTTTTACATCTTGTATTGATTCTACAACATCCATACCATCAATAACTTGTCCGAAAACAGTGTGTTTATAATCTAACCAAGGTGTTCCACCAGTAGCTTTGTACGCTTCAATAATTTCAGCCGGATAGCCTGCTCCTTCTAATTGGCTAAGCATGTTGCCAGGAACAGTTGGAGCTGTAACGATAAAGAATTGACTTCCATTTGTCCCAGGTCCAGCATTTGCCATTGAAAGTGCGCCGTATAAGTTAAACGCTTCTTTTGAAAACTCGTCTTCAAAAGAATCTCCCCATAAGCTTTCTCCACCCATTCCAGTACCTGTTGGGTCGCCGCCTTGAATCATGAATTCAGGAATAACGCGGTGGAAAATAACGCCATCGTAATACCCTTTTGCTGCTAAACCTAAAAAGTTTTCCACTGTCTTAGGCGCTACTTCTGGGAAAAGTTTGATTTTAACGTCACCCATCGTTGTTTTTACTGTTGCTACTTTTTCATTGTCTGCTATTTCAGTTGATAATTGAGAAAATTGAGTCATGTTGTATCCTCCTTATTTTTAATTACTTCTTAATCATACTTAACAATTCGTATTTTTACCAATGATTTTATTTAAATGTATGAAGTTTTTCTAAATACTAGGTCATTTTAAAGTTAAAAAACTTTTATTTTTATTAAGCAAGTCTTGATTTCATGGTATGATAGAGAAAATAGAAAGCTTTACTTAAAAAAGGTGGTAAATTATGGCAATTTTATCAAACTTCCCTCTTATCGCTGCTTTGACCGCGATAATCTTTACGCAACTTATTAAAATTCCAGTCGCTTTTCTTTTGCAAAGAAAAACCACCTGGGGATTAGCTACGTCAACTGGAGGTATGCCTAGTTCTCACTCAGCGTCTGTTTCTGCTTTAATTACTGCACTCGCTCTTCAAGAAGGAGCCAATTCTCCTTTTGTAGCCATTGCTAGTACTTTCGGAATGATCGTGATGTTTGATTCTATGGGTGTTCGTAGACAAAGTGGTGAACAGGGTATTTTGTTAAACCACTTAGTGATTGATTTTCAAAACCTCAGCAATAAGGTTCTAAGAATCTCACAAGAATCTGACACTACAGAGACAGCTCAAAAAGAAACTCATTTAAAAGAATATTTAGGTCATAAGCCTATTGAAGTATTCTTTGGAATTTTAACTGGTATCGGTGTTGCCTTTGTCATTAGAAACATTTTAATGACTATTGGATTATAGGGTTTAAATTTCATTCTGAACGTATAATTTTTTTAAAACATCTTTTTAGTGGACCCAATTAGGTTCCTCTAAATGAAGATGTTTTTATTTGTATTCACAACCCATGAACATAAATACTTTTTATGCTATACTAAAATACGCTTTATAGGCTTACTATTAGATGGAGGTATATCCTTGGAAACAACTAACGAAGTATATGACATCACTATTATTGGTGGCGGTCCTACTGGCATGTTTGCTGCTTTTTATGGCGGAATGCGAAATGCGAAAGTTAAAATCATCGAAAGTCTTCCACAGCTTGGCGGACAATTATCTATGCTTTATCCTGAAAAAGATATCTTTGATATTGCAGCTATGCCAGTAGTAGGTGCTCAAGAATTAATTGATAACCTTTCTATACAAATGTCCCGTTTTGATCAAACTATTTGTTTGGAAGAAGAAGTTATCGATGTCCAAAAAAATAAGGAGTGTCTCTTTGAATTACACACTAACAAAATGATTCACTATTCAAAAGCAGTCATTATTACTGCTGGAAATGGTGCTTTTCAACCAAGACGTCTCGAAATTGAACATGCAGAAAAGTATGAAGGCAAAACTCTTCATTACTATGTTAACAATATAGAACAGTTTAAAAACCGAACGGTAGCAGTTTGTGGCGGAGGCGATTCTGCTGTTGATTGGGCATTAGCCCTAGAACCTATTGCAAAAAAAGTTTACCTTATTCATCGTCGCAATAAGTTTAGAGCTCTTGAACACAGTGTTTCCTTGCTTGAAAAATCTAGTATCGAAATAAAAACGCCTTTTGTCCCAGAAGCTCTTAACGGTGAAAAACGTTCATTAAGTCATGTAACTTTGAAAAAAGTTCGTAGCGATCAATTGGAAACCTTAGAAATTGATGACTTCCTTGTTAATTATGGGTTCACCTCTTCTATCGGACCCATGAAAAATTGGGGCTTTGAAGTCACTCATAACGAGATTGTTGTAAATACTAAAATGGAAACAACTATTCCTGGGATATATGCAGCTGGCGATATTTGTACCTATAATGGAAAAATCAAACTCATTGCTACTGGTTTTGGGGAAGCTCCTACTGCTATTAACAATGCTATGAGCTATATTAATCCAGATGAACGCGTTCAACCTATGCACAGTACAAGTTTATTTTAACCCTTAGTTATTTCTAAAGCTCAATTAAGAAGCCTGTTTTTCATTCACAATGAAAAGCGGGTATTTTTTTAAAGTCTCTTTATCCGACTATTTTATTAAGTTAGGGTATAATAGACTTATTTATTATAGGAGGTTTTACAACATGGCAAAAGAAAGCAAAGGATTGCACCAAAAGGCTCTAAGCTTGATTCAAGAGCGTGGAGTAGAATTAACGGATATAGCAGATTTAGTTTTATTTTTACAAACACCGTACATCAAAGATTTAACACAAGAAGAATGTTTGCTTAACGTTGAAGCTGTTTTATTAAAACGCGAAGTTCAAAACACCATATTAACAGGTATTCAATTAGATATTTTAGCAGAGCAAAATCAATTAATGGAACCATTACAAAATATCATTTCAAGTGATGAAGGGCTATACGGAATCGACGAAATCTTAGCTCTTTCAATTGTTAACGTATATGGATCAATAGGATTTACAAACTACGGGTATATCGATAAAATAAAACCAGGTATTTTGGCTAAACTAAATAGTCACGAAGGCGACCAAATACACACATTTATGGATGACATCGTTGGAGCTATCGCAGCAGCGGCCGCAAGCCGACTAGCACACGCCAACCCAACAAAAAGCGATTTAGTTAAGTAAGATGTGTTGTGTTCTGTGTAGCTCTGGAAGGAAAATGAAAACAAAGGAACCAATTTTATAGGATTAATATTCCTATAAAACTGGTTCCTTTTATTTTTTTGTTTTCTTGAAAGAATTTTTTAAGAATACCAGAATAGATGACAGACGTTCTATTTTTAATTTTAACATAAAAGAAGTATAGTAAATGTGTAAGAAACAAAAAAATATAAGGAGTGAGAAACAATGGCAAATAATTTGCGTAAGAAAGATGATTTCCCGACCCTCACTGATTTATTCCCATCTTTATTTGATGAAGATTCCTCTTTATTAGATAAGTTCTCTTCTTCACTCACAAAAAACAACTTCAAAGCAGACATTCATGAAACCGATAAAGCCTACGAGGTTAAAATTGACATCCCGGGGTTTGACAAAGAAAATATTTCAATTGATTTCGACCACGATGTTTTAACTGTTCATGCAAAAAAACAGAAGGAGTCAAGTGAAGAAAACCACGAAGGCCAGTTTGTTAAGAGAGAGCGTTCTTATGGTAGTATGACCCGTCAATTCTATTTAAAAAATGCAGACGAAGAGAATGCTAAAGCAACATACACAAATGGTGTTCTAACTTTAACTATGCCTAAATTAGATAGCGAAGACGCCAAGAGGAAACAGATTACTATCGAGTAAACAACACGGTAACTTCAATAAATAATCGCTTGGTACTATAATGATAAACTCTTCAGCATCCTCATAAATCACAACTCCCCTTTGTGTACTATTGAAGTTATTCATCTAAAACTATTTATCCAAAAAAAAACCTGTGACTTTCTACCGCTTCAGCGATGAAAAGTACACAGGTTTTTATCTTTTTTTAAATGCCAAACGTTTAGCAGTAAAATACCCACCTATAATGGTTAACTCGATTAAAGAAAAAGCTAAAATAAAGCAATGCATAAAAAAGGCTTCCGGTAAAGCTAAAATAATAGAATCGGTTGAGGGATTGAATAACCAAGCATCATTATTAAAAAATAATTCATGAAAAGCAACAAATAATTCATCAAAATTTAAAGCTATTATGATCAGAACAACAAACGGAACAATCATTCCAATTTGAAACGGACGAATTAGTTTCCAAGTTAATTGATGACGTTTGATATAACACAAATAAAGAATACTTGTGATGATGGATAGAATGGCAACAATATAATTTATTAAAAATAATTTTTTCACTTCATAAAAATGAAACAACCCATTTTCTGAACTAGGAAAATTCGGCATGTTTAATTCCGATATCCATGGTTTGTTTAAGTAATCTATTAAAATATAATAATTATCTAGAATCGTTTCTTTACTGATACCAAGAGATTCAGGGATATTAAAATACGATAGATCAAATTGATATAACGGAATAAAATTAATGGTGATCGCAATAGCTAATGTCAAAATACATAGAAATAGGCTAGTTAACCCTATAAAATGAATGATTTTTGTTTTCATTTTATTAACCACTCATCTAATGAGTGAACATGGTGTGTAGGTTGTTCCATTTCATTTGTTAAATCTTCTGGCTTCGTAAAACCACTGTAGACTAATAACGTATCGATTCCATTATGAATACCGGCTAAAATATCTGTTTCATAATTATCTCCAACCATTACTACTTCTTCTTTTTTTAGCCCAATTACTTCTAAGGCCTCATCCATAATGATTGACTCAGGTTTCCCTATAAATGTAGGCTGTACTCGAGTAGCTGCAATAATTAAAGCAGCTAAAGAACCTGCTCCAGGAACCATGCCCTTTTCACTTGGCATATTTGTATCTTTATTGGTTGCTATAAATTGAGCACCTTTTTGAATAGCTAATGTCGCTGTTTCAAAATCCGCATACCTAACATCACGATCTAAAGCAACAACTACGAAATTAGGATTTTCTTTGTCTTCAATAAAACCTGAATTAGCCAAAGCCTCTTTTAAACCCGTTTCACCAATAGCAAATACTCTATTCCCTTTGTTTAAGTTCTTCAGATACTTAACTGTCGCTAACGAGCCCGTATAAATATGCTCTTCTGTTACATCTATGCCGAAGTTCGTACTTAAGTTATCTGTCACATCTTTTTGCGTTTTTGTCGTATTATTTGTAACAAATAAAAACGGGATTTGTTTCTCTTGCAGACGTTGAATAAATCTTGGAGCTGCCAAGATAGGCTTTGTTCCATTGTACATGGTCCCATCTAAATCAATTAAGTAACCTTTATAATCCATAATAAATTTTTTCAACTCCTATTCTTTAGTTTTATCTGTTTCAGTTGTTTTGCGACGAATACTGAAATGACGTTTTCCTTTAGTTTCATTTGTTGGCTCAAAAGTTGCGCTTTCTTGTGCTTCTTTTTTCTCAACAGGTGTTGCGGTTACTTCTTTTTTAACAAAATCACGTTTTGGTTTTGATTTGGATTTTGGAGTAAACGATTTTTTGTCTTTTTCAGCTTCAGCTCGTGTTGTCAATTCTTTTACTTCTTTTTTTTGATTTGTTGTGTTCTTACTTTTTTGACTTCTTTTTCTTTTTGTAGACTTTTCATTTTTTTCTGTTAATTCTTTTTTTGACTTATTCTTTTTTACTTCTAAACGTTGCACAACAAAATAAGGACAATCAAAATTACAATATTCGTATAAGTAATCTTCCAAGTTATTGATTCTTTGGTCTTGTGGAACTTTCCGATTGCGGTTATCGTAAAAACCTTTCAATCGCAATTGTTCAAATCCCCAATCAGCTACTATATAATCGTACTTATCGAGTATTTCACTGTATCTCTCACCTAAACGTTCGCTATCGAACGCCTCTTTGTAGTTTTTAACAATTTCATATCTCGTTCCATCAATAGTAATCATTGTAGCGTCTAGACGGTGCACCAGTTGTTCTTCTTTAACTCCAGTTGTCTCTAAATCTAACTGAATCGCTGAACTCGATGCCGTCGTTTCATTCTTTTCTATTACTCGTTTTCTATAAGGAATTTTTTTTCTAGTATGAGAATCATTTGTTGGTTTTTTTTTTCGTTTTTCTTTGTTCTTCTTTACCAGTTGTTTTGTTTTTATCAACAGAGTGAGCTTTTGAAGTTATTTCTTTCTTTACACTTTTTTGCTCGTTTAAGTTTACTTTATCTTCCGACATTATTTCACCTACATTTTCTATTCATATTTGTTTTTTATATTATTTATGATTCATGAGTCATTGGGAATGTTTTTTGCAAATACTGTCCTAAAACATTTCGTATAAAGTAAGGAAATAGAACTTCGTTTTTTCCTTTAATCTCAATTGTTGGGAAAAATGGAATATAAAGAAAGTGGTCAACTGTGGCAAATGTATACCGTCTTTCTAAATCAATCGGTTTGCCTTGCCAAGTTACTGCTCTTGTTTTTTCATCAAGTTGAATCCCACTATAACAAATTTCACCAAAAACTTCGCCTCTAAACCCCATACCTTTGATTGGAAAATTACGTAAATAAAGATGGTTTTTGTTCATTTCGTACATTAAACGAATTAGATCTTCTCCACTTAACGTACATCGCATAACTCTCATTGGATGCGGCAATATTTGATGCAGCTCATCATTCGTCACGATTCCTTTAATAATGGGTTGCATAAACAAACCAGCGTTTACTATCGCCACTTCTGTTTTAGCATAATCTTTAATAGCATTCAGTCCCATTTCAACTAATTCAGATTTCTTTTGCCAACTTACTGACAAATTAGTTGGAACACACGCAATTTCTTGCTCGTTTAACAGCTGGTGTCCTAATTGCTCGTATCCTTTTATCAAATCTTCTTCATCTTTTACAGCTGAGAGTTGGCTTGTTTCAACCACTGTTGCCTGTGCCGACAATAAGCGCGTACCCTCAACCTCAAGAGCTACATGACCAACATATTGACCAAACTTTCCTGCTGCTGCTAATAAAGTATTTCTTACTTGTTCCCCGTTTGGTAATAAATGATGGGTATGCGAGCCTAGAATGATTTTTATCATCGGATACTTCTCAGCAATTTCTCGGTCTTCGAGAATACCTAGGTGAGACAATAAAATGACTGTATCTACAAGAGGCGTTAGGATTTCTAACATTTCAGGTATCACATCATCTGCTTCTTTTACTTTCCAACCGATTGGTTCATAGCTCGTAGGAAAAGACGCCGTTAATCCAAATAGTCCAATTTTATGTCCTGTTTCTGTCTTTAGAATATCAAAAGGTAGCGCCCATTGCGGGTAAGCTCCTGTTCTTTTATCCAAGACATTCGATAAAATAACTTTAAAATTTGCTTCATCGTATAATTGATTGAGTTCTGCTTTCGAACTGCCAATACCTTCATTATTTCCAATCGTTACAGCATTATAATGAGCTTCGTTTAATAATCTCACATTTGCTTTCCCATTTGTCGCTTCTGTTAGAGGGTGGACTCGATCACATGCATCTCCAAGATCAAATAAGAAACTTGATTCGTTTAACCGAATTTTCTCTTTTTTTTCAGCTTGAAGATAAGCAGAAATTCTTGGCCAATTTTCAAAATGAGAATGAATATCATTGGTATGATAAATATGAATACGCTCCATAGATTATTTACCTTCTCTTTCTAAAATTTAGATACGTTTAGTATACCAATATTCATAAGATTTCGCTTGAATTTTAAAAAAAACCGAATCCTCTTCTTCATCTTATTTTTTTCACACTACATTTATACTGAAAAAAGCTGGTGTTTATCCTCTTTTCGAACGAATTAGAATGACTAAAATCATCTTTCCATTTTATTTTTATTTACAATTCAACTAGTTTAATGCTAATCTTAGGGTTAATGAGTTAACCAAAACAATAGAAAGCGAACGATACAGCGTTTTCTCATTGTATTATGTCGTTTTGATTTAAACAAGTTCTGACTGTTTTTTTCAGTCGTCAAATGCATAATCGGAATCATTAAAGCTATTCAGCCCTGCTGATGGCTATTTTATTTAACACTTTTTTTAGACGAGTCATTTTTAAAAATAAGAACTGTTTTATCCAGTGACAGGAAGCGTATGGAGTGCTTAAAGCACATCATATCCTTCCTCCTTTATTTATCTTCACAAAAATTAGTTAAGGAGTGTGTATACATGATTGAATTTAAAAATGTTGAAAAATATTACGGTGACTTTCATGCATTAAAAAATATTAATTTACATTTCAAAAAAGGCGAAGTTGTGGTAGTTATTGGTCCATCGGGTTCTGGTAAGAGTACAATGTTGCGTTGTATCAATGGGCTAGAAGAGATCACAAAAGGTGACTTGACCATTAACGAATACAATATCCATGATAAAAAAACAAATATTAACAAAATTAGGAAAAATGTTGGGATGGTTTTTCAACACTTTAACTTGTACCCACATAAAACTGTTTTAGAGAATATCATGCTTGCACCTACTAAAGTGTTGAAACAATCGAAAGAAGAAGCACAAAATAATGCTGAAAAGTTATTAGCTAAAGTTAACATGCTAGATAAAAAAGATTCTTACCCTTCTCAACTTTCTGGCGGACAACAACAACGTATTGCCATTGCCAGAGGTCTTGCAATGGATCCTAATGTTTTACTTTTTGATGAGCCAACTAGTGCACTTGATCCTGAAACGATTGAAGATGTGTTAGATGTTATGAAGAAACTAGCTAAAGAAGGCATGACAATGATCGTTGTTACCCACGAAATGGGCTTTGCTCGTGAAGTAGCGGATCGCGTCATTTTCATGGCTGATGGTCAGGTTCTAGAAGATCGTGAAGCAACAGCGTTCTATGAAGATCCACAAGAACCAAGAGCAAAACAATTTTTAAGTAAAATTATTAACCATTAATCAATAGGAGGATGTTTAAATGAAAAAAACGTTTAAACCATTAACTTTACTCCTTTTAATCTTTCCGCTGCTTCTATTAACAGCCTGTGGCTCAAAAAGTTTAGCTGCAGTAGACATTAAAGAGCGACTAGAGAATAACCCAACGATTACTTGGGGAGTAAAAGTAGATACAAGTTTATTTGGACTTTATAATATTGAAACAACTAAAATCGAAGGTTTTGATATTGATATCGCCAAAGCATTAACAAAAGAAATGACAGGTGATGCTAAAAACGCAAAATTTGTTGAAGTAACTTCTAAAACTAGAATTCCTTTATTGAAAAACGGGAACATTGATGGCATTATTGCCACTATGACCATTAACGAAGAACGCAAAAAACAAGTTGATTTCTCAGATGTTTACTTTGCTGCTGGACAAGCGTTATTGGTTCCAAAAGATAGTGCTCTCCAAGATGTAACAGAGTTAACTAGTGAAGACACTGTTTTATCCGTTAAAGGGTCCACTTCTGCCGCAAATATTAGAGAACACGCTCCCGATGCAAAAGTACTCGAATTAGAAAATTATTCTGAAGCCTTTACTGCACTGCAGTCTGGCCAAGGAGATGCAATGACAACAGATAATGCTATTCTATTGGGAATCATTGCTAAAAATCCATCTTATCGTTTAGCTGGGGATAATTTTACGGATGAACCTTATGGCATTGCAATCAATAAAGGACAACAACCTTTTGTTCAAACAATCAATGAGGCTTTACAAACCATTAAGGATAACGGCATCTACGATAAAATTTACGCTAAATGGATACCTAAATTAGATTAATAATCGTTTTTATTTCAATAGATAAAGTGAGGTGTCACCTATGATTCAAATTTTTAATGATCATTCAGATATTTTGTTGGAAGGTTTTAAATTCACATTATATTCAAGTACCATTGCATTGGTTATCAGTTTAATAATCGGTACCCTATTAGCCATCTTACAGATTTCAACAAATAAAGGCGTTAGAATTCTGGCTAATGCTTATGTCGAGTTCTTCCGTAATATCCCTTTGCTTATTATTGTGATGTTCTTTTATGTTGTTGTTCCTTTATACTGGTTTCAAATCGATGGGTTTACAGCAGGAACAATTGGATTAACGATTTATACGTCTGCTTTTATAGCTGAAACCATCCGAGCTGGAATCTTAAGTGTACCAAAAGGACAAATGGAAGCCGGCTTATCAACTGGCTTTACCTATAGTCAAACAATGCGCTACATCGTGTTGCCTCAAGCGGTCAAAATTGTTATACCACCCCTTGGCAACCAGTTCATAAATCTTGTCAAGAATTCATCTGTCTTAGCCATGGTTGCAGGTCTTGACTTAATGTATCAAGGGGACTTGATTGCCAGCGAAACATTCAATACATTTGAGACCTATATTTTAATTGGTCTTTTATACTTGATTATCACATTACCACTAACTTACTTGATGGCGTATATTGAACGACGCTTAGCTAGTAACGATTAGAAGGAGGAAATTCAATTGAACTTTGTAGATGCTTTTTCATGGGTCAACATCCGCTTCTTGTTGGATGGACTCCTTGTTACTGTAGAAGTAGCCGTACTGTCTATTATTTTTAGTTTTATCATTGGAAGTGTCTTAGGCTTAATCCGCTACTTAAAAATTCCAGTTGTTTCAAAAATAGTTGGTCTGTTGATTGACTTGATTCGAAACTTGCCACTTTTATTGATTATCTTTTTTACCTACTTTGCTTTACCGCAAATCGGTATTCGATTAGACATTTTTTGGTCGGCTATTGTAGCAATGACTATTTTCGAATCTTCTATGTTATCTGAAATTATTCGAGCCGGATTGAATTCAGTTCCTAAAGGTCAAACAGAAGCTGGTCTTTCAACTGGTTTAACGTATGCCCAAACTTTATTATTTATCATTATTCCACAAGCATTTAAAGCGATGGTTCCACCTATTTTAAGTCAGTTTATCTCATTGATTAAAGATACGTCATTAGCCGTCATTATCTCCCTTCCAGAGATTACCCATAACGCTAAAATTATCTACGGTCAAAACACAAATTATGTCATTCCTATGTTTGTTGCGATGGCTTTGTTGTATTTCAGTATTTGTTTCGCTTTATCGCGTGTTGTCAAACGCTTAAAATTGGGGGTTTAAATCCGCTAACAAAAAAGGGGTTCCAACCAAAAGATCAAATCTTTTGGTTGGAACCTCTTTTTATTTACACTAATTTACTTTATATAAGTTGAGACAAATTCTTGAACGACCTTCTTATACGCTTCTTTATTTTCCTGATACGCTTGGGCGTGATTTGCTTTTGGCGAAATGTATAGTTCTTTAGAAGACGCATTAGCCTCATAGACCTCATAAACCATTTCCTTGGGTACAAACTTATCTTCTTCACCATGAATAAAGAGTATTGGAACTTTATTCTTCTTAACTTGAGCAACACTATCCGCTTCACCAAACCAGTAATTTGCGCGAATTTTAGTGATTAAACTAGTAACGGGTATCAAGGGAAAAGCAGGTAATCTATACATACCTTTCAACTGATAAGTCAGCTCACTTGTTACTGAACTGAAGCCACAATCTTCTACGATAACTTTAACGTTACTAGGCAATTCTTCTCCACTGACATTCATAACCGTTGCGCCGCCCATACTAATACCAAATAACGCAATTTCTGCATCTTTTCCAAGTTTTTCAAGTAACAACTGAATCCACTGTAAATAATCTTTTCGTTCGTGCCATCCAAATCCAATATAGTCCCCTTCACTCATCCCATGTCCTCTAGCATCTGGCACAAGTATATTGAAGCCCATCTCGGCGTATAATTTGGAATATGGAGCCATTTCTTTTAAATCTCCCGTGTACCCATGAGCTAAAATCGCTACTTTTTTTGAAGCTGGATTTTCTTCCATGTAGATAGCCGATAGGGTCAATCCATCCGTCGATTGAATCGTAAGTATTTGACGTTTAGCTTTTTCATACCACATCCGTTCAACTCTCCATGGATCATCAAGAGGATACTCTCCTTCAACTATTGTTGGTTCAATAAACTCTTTATCGTTTAGTCCTACTGCTATATGGTAAAAGAAATTCCCTGCAAAACCTAATCCTATAATAATTAAAATCATTAGAGTAGCTAAGACAATTAATGCTATGTTCCCCACATTTCCACACTCCCAAATAGACTGATTCATTTTTTTTAGTCTACTCATTATTCTTCATTTTAGTCTATTTCGCTAAAAGTTAACCTGCTTATTGTAAAAAATTATTTCTTCCAATCCAAAAAATCTATTACCAATTTATCAACTTCATTATTTTCATGCAACTGACTATGAGAAGCTTTTTCACCATTTACGGTTTCCTCATGATAATCACGCTTATTTGACTGCATGAGATATCCAATTGACAAACCACTGCTAAGCGAAACTGGACCATCACTTTTT
>JAVWJE010000038.1:0-18049 GCA_036639135.1 Carnobacterium sp.
AAGGAAATATCGGTATTGTAGCAGCATCCGGTACCGGTGCGCAAGAAATGAGCGTTCGAATACATGAATTTGGCTATGGTATTTCTCAGTTAATCGGTACAGGTGGACGTGATTTAAGCGAAGCTATCGGTGGAATAATGATGTTAGATGGTCTTGCAGCATTAGAAAAAGATGATGAGACAAAGGTTATTGTACTTGTTTCAAAACCACCTGCAAAATCAGTAGAAGTGAACGTGTTAGAAGCTGTTAAAAATAGCAAGAAACCAGTTGTTGTTTATTTTTTAGGTGGAGATGAAGAAACCATTACTAAATCTGGTGGATACTACGCTAAACGTTCAAAAGAAGCAGCTATCAAAGCTGTTGTATTGGCGGGTGCAAATGAAGAAGAGTTAGATACGCACCCATTAAATATTCCATTAGTTGAAGAAGTGAGAGCTAAACTATCAGATGAACAAAAATATATTCGAGGGTTATTCTGTGGTGGAACACTTTGTGATGAAGCGATGTTTGCAGCAATGGAAAAACTAGACAACGTCTACAGTAATATTCACCCAAATCCTGAGTTTAAATTAGTTGACAACAATAAGAGTCAAGCTCATACGTTTATTGATTTTGGTTCGGATGAGTTTACAAGCGGTAAGCCTCATCCAATGATTGATCCTTCAACACGGATTGATAGATTCCTAAAAGAAGCAGCTGATCCCGAAGTTGCAGTAATCGTATTAGATTTTGTTTTAGGTTACGGTTCTCATGAAGATCCAGTTGGAGTGATGCTTCCAGCAATTGAAGCAGCTAAAAAACAAGCTGAAGAGGCAGGACGTCATTTAGAAATCTTAGGTTATGTCTTAGGAACAGAATTAGATGTACAAAATATTCAAAAACAAACACAAAAATTAATGGACGTTGGTGTGACTATTTCAAGTAGTAGTCAAAACACAGGATTACTAGCTAGAGAGTTTGTTTTGAAAGGAGATTCTCAATGAATAAAATAGAAGAATTATTTAATAACGAAGTTAATGTCATTAATGTAGGAATTGATTTTATCTCTAGCGATATCAAAAAGCAAGGCGCAGTGGCAACTCAGCTAGACTGGACTCCCCCTGCAAGAGGTAATGTAGAATTGTTAGCACTATTAGATAGTCTAAATTCAAAAGAAAAATGTGAGAAAATTGAAGCTGCTAATAAAGAAGCGGTCGAAAGAATTGTTAAATCTCAACCCATGTTAATAGGCTACGACCAAGCGATAAATTGTGTGCCAGGAATGACAAAAACAACGATTTTACATGCAGGACCTCCAATAAAATGGGAAAACATGAGTGGCCCAATGAAAGGTGCTGTTACAGGAGCACTTGTTTTTGAAGGATTAGCGTCAAATTTAGACGAAGCAGCAGCAGTTGCGGCGTCTGGTGAAATTACTTTTTCACCATGTCACGAACACCAATGTGTTGGTTCTATGGCGGGTGTAACGTCAGCTTCTATGTTTATGCATATTGTAAAAAATAAAACTTATGGAAACTTAGCATTTACTAACTTAAGTGAGCAATTGTCTAAAATCTTACGTTTCGGAGCTAACGATCAAACGGTTATCGATCGCTTAATTTGGATGAGAGATGTTTTTGGACCAGTACTACGTGATGCAATGAAATTATGTCCAGAAGGAATTGATTTGCGTTTACTTTTATCATCAGCTTTGCATATGGGAGACGAGTGTCACAATAGAAACGTTGCTGGAACAACTTTGCTGATTCAAGCATTAACGCCTTATATTGTAAAAACAGATTATTCTTTAAAGGAAAAAATTGAAGTTTTTGATTTTGTAGCAAGTAGCGATTACTTCTCTGGCCCTACTTGGATGGTCTTATGTAAATGTGCTTTAGATGCAGCACATGGTATTGAAAATAGTACAATTGTCACAACAATGGCACGTAATGGTGTCGAATTTGGAATTCGTGTCAGTGGTATGAAAGGCAATACTTGGTTTACAGGTCCTGCTCAAAAAGTTATTGGACCAATGTTCGCTGGATATAAACCAGAAGACTCTGGCTTAGATATCGGAGATAGTGCGATTACAGAAACTTATGGAATCGGTGGATTTGCTATGGCAACTGCTCCTGCAATTGTTCCTTTAGTAGGTGGTACTGTTGAAGAGGCTATGAATTATTCGAAAGAAATGCTAGAAATTACAACAATAGAAAATCCTAATGTAACTATCCCGGTGTTAGATTTTATGGGTGTGCCAACAGGAATTGATGTCAGAAAAGTGATAGCAACAGGAAAACTTCCAATTATTAACACAGCCATTGCGCATAAAGATCCAGGCATCGGTATGATTGGTGCAGGGATCACCAATCCTCCATTTGAAACTTTTGAAAAAGCTATTGAGGCATTGGAAAAAAAGATTCAATAAAATAAGGCTAATAAAACAAAATAAAAAATAAAAGATGCGTTTCTTGTATTTGTGGATATCGATTCACTTATCCGAGAACGCATTTTTTTAAAATAATGAATAATGAGAAAAATGGAAATAATCTCATAAATGAACACTTTTTAAAAGTATTTTCATCAAAAAGAGAACGCTGTCACTTTCAGATTTTCTTTTAGTTAAAGATGCATAAATGTTGATGTATAGAGCATTGTGCTTGTTTTATTTTTTAATGATGAAAGCAAAGTGATATAGGATGTAATTATCAGACAATAATGATAAAATAATGAGTGTAAGGTTTGTTTATCATTTTTTTGTATAGAAAGGAGTCCGACAATTGGTTAAACAAGTGAATAGAGAAACAAATCAAGAATTATTAGAAAAAGAAATGTATTTGTTTAATACAGGTCAACATTTTGATAGCTACTTGGCGTTAGGTTGTTCTTGTGAAATTTATGAGGGAACTGAAGGTTTTCGATTTACTGTATGGGCACCTCATGCAAAAAAAGTTTCTCTAGTAGGAGATTTTTGTAGTTGGACTGAAGGATTAGAGATGGAAAGAGTAAGTTCGACCGGATCTTGGACAGCTTTCACACCTTTTGCAAAAGAAGGACAGTGTTATAAATATTTAGTAGAGCAAGCAAATGGAGAAACGAAGTTTAAAATTGATCCTTATGCTTATGCTTTTGAAGTGCGCCCTAAAGACGCATCAATAGTGAAGGATTTACCACAGAAAAAATGGAAAGACAGTTTATGGATGGCCAATAAAAAAAGATACAACAATACAACACGTCCAATGAATATTTATGAGGTGCATTTAAGTTCATGGAAATGTCATGATGACAATTCGTGGTATAGCATAGCGGAATTACAAGATGAACTTATCCCATATGCGAAAAAGATGGGCTATACACATATAGAATTTATGCCCTTAATGGAACATCCATTAGATGCTTCATGGGGATATCAGTTAACTGGGTATTACGCTATTTCATCTAAGTTTGGAACGATGGAAGAATTTCAAAATTTTGTTGAGGCCGCTCACCAAGCAAACTTAGGCGTCATTATGGATTGGGTCCCAGGTCACTTTAATCGAAATGATTATGGAATGGCTTATTTTGATGGAACAGCCCAATTTGAATACACGGATACAAATAAAGCGCAAAATTTTAGATGGGGAACCATGAACTTTGATCTTGGAAAAGCACAAGTACACAGTTTTTTAATTTCTAATGCCTTATTTTGGTTAGAACAATTTCATTTAGATGGTCTACGAGTAGATGCTGTTTCAAGTATGTTGTACTTAGACTATGATGAAGGTCCTTGGACGCCTAATGAAGATGGAAGCAACCACAATCGAGAAGGCGTAGACTTTATAAAAAAATTAACAACAACTATTTTACATCGTCACCCACAAATGCTATTGATTGCAGAAGAAAGTACAGCGTGGTCTAATGTGACTAGTCCTGTCGATCAAGGCGGATTAGGTTTTAACTACAAATGGAACATGGGTTGGATGAACGACACCTTAAAATTCTTCGAATTAGAACCACATCAAAGAAAACACCACTTTAATTTAATTACTTTTTCATTTATGTACGCTTTTAACGAACACTTTATTTTACCTTTTTCTCATGATGAAGTAGTTCATGGAAAGAAATCCTTGATGCACAAAATGCCAGGCGACCGTTACAATCAATTTGCAGGCTTACGTACGATGGAAGTTTATAAAATGGCTCATCCAGGTAAAAAATTAGATTTTATGGGAAATGAGTTTGGCCAATTTTTAGAATGGCGTGTTCACTCTGAATTAGAATGGACGAGCTTAGAAGATGAAATGAATAAGAAACACCAACATTTCACAAAAACGATAAATGAATTATATAAAAAAGAACGAGCACTATGGGAAATAGACCATGATTCATCAGGGATTGAAATTTTGGATGCCGATAATGCTGAGCAAAGTATTTTAACCTTTATTAGAAAAGGGAAAAAAGCACGCGATTTCTTAATTGTCCTTTGTAATTTTATGCCTATTGAACGACCTAATTTTAAAGTAGGCGTTCCATATGAAGGAACTTATGAAGAATTATTAAATACAGAAATGAGTGAATTTGGAGGTGTTTGGACAAAAAATCAAGGCCCTCTAAAAACAATCAATGAACCATTAAACCACCAAGAAAATCATGTTGAGCTGATTCTTCCAGCAATGAGTGTTGTGATTTTAAGACCCAAAAGAATAAAAGGTGTTTTAAAAAGCTAATAAAAATCTAAAAGGAGGGTAGAGGAAGAGTTGAACGGAATAAACTCTTCTAAGTGAGATGAGAAAAATAGAAACGTTAGCAATGATATTAGCAGGTGGACAAGGTTCCCGTTTAGGAAAGTTAACGAAAGAAATAGCCAAACCAGCAGTACCCTTCGGTGGAAAATACCGTATTATTGACTTTGCTTTAAGTAACTGTGTTAACTCAGGTATAAAAAACGTTGGAGTTGTTACACAGTATCAACCTAGAGAATTAAATAGTCATGTTGGAAACGGAGCAGCATGGGGGTTGAATATTCACAACGGAGGAGCTACCATACTTCAACCATATGCTAGTGTAGATGGGGAGAAATGGTTTAAAGGAACAGCAAACGCTATTTATCAAAATAGCAGTTTTATTGATCAACACAATCCTGATTATGTCTTGGTTTTATCAGGTGACCATATTTATAAGATGGATTATCAGAAAATGCTAGATTTCCACAAACTGAAAAAAGCAGCTTTAACAGTTGGTGTTATTCCAGTTCCAATCGAAGAAGCTCCTCGTTTTGGTATCATGAATACAGATCAAACGGGTCGGATTATTGAATTTGAAGAAAAACCTAAAGAACCAAAAAGTAATTTAGCTTCAATGGGTGTTTATATCTTTGATTGGCCTTTATTAAAAAAATACCTCGATGAAGATCAAGCAAAAAAAAGAGAACTAGAAGACTTCGGAAAAGATGTCATTCCATCTTATTTAAGCAATGGTGAAAATATTTTTGCTTATGCTTTTACAGACTATTGGAAAGATGTTGGAACAATTGAGAGTTTGTGGGAAGCAAACATGGAGTTTTTAGACCCAACACATGCTTTAAATATTCGTAACTCAGATTGGCGCATTTATTCTCAAAATCCTTCAGCACCCCCACAGTTTTTGACAGAGACTTCAAAAGTAACGGATTCAATGATTGTCGATGGTTGTTATATTGCTGGAGAAGTGACTCATTCTATATTGTCACATAATGTTAAAGTAGGAAAAGGTTCGATTGTAGAAAATAGTATCATCATGGCGGGCGTGACTATCGGGGAAAATGTGACGATCGAACATGCCATTATTGGAGATAACGCTAAAATACATGATGGGGCTCAGGTCATCGGGCAAGAAAAAGAAATCATGGTTGTAGGGTATAATGAAGAGATCGGAGGACTAACAAATGAAGAAGCATAAAATTTGTGCCATTTTAAATTTAAAAGAAGATAATTTAAGGTTATTGCCATTAACAGAAAAACGTTCAGTTTCATCATTGCCTTTTGGCTGTCGTTACCGAATGATTGATTTTCCTTTTACGAGTCTTCATAGTGCTTCAATCGATTCTGCTGCATTTTTTATAGCAGGAAACGGACGCTCGTTGCATGATCACATTCGCAGTGGAGCATCATGGGGGTTGGATTCAAGTATTGGCGGAGGATTATTCCCGCATACTGAAACAGCGATAAGAGAAGATGTGGAAATGGAAAAATCGGATCAAATCAATAGTTTTTATCATGATCAAATTCACTATGTTATGCGTTCAAAAGCAGAATATGTTGTTATGATGGGTAGTAAAATGTTATGCAACATCGACATCCAAGCAGTCCTGCGTTACCATCAAGAAAAAAAAGCTGACGTTACAGTAGTTTATAAAAATAGGACTCAACCTGGCTATGTTGGGAGTGAAGATGAGACTTATCTGTTATTTGAAGACCAAAAAACGGACAGAATAACCGGTTTAGTTTCATTTGATAAACTAGATACAGAAGCGAAAAAAGCATTAGTAAATATGAATATTGTGATAATGACTGCTGAGAAGTTTATTGAATTGGCTACTCAAGCGGGTAAAAGCAAACAGAAAAGTGAAACAATGCTTCTGTTTAAAGATTATTTAAATGAAGTAAACGTTGTTGGTTACGAGTATACAGGTTATTTAAAAAATATTAATAGTATAAAAAGTTACTTTGAAGCTAATATGGATATGTTGAATGAGACGAATTACAATGCCTTATTGAACAGAGGAGATTCAATTATTACAAAAGTAAAAAATGGCGCTCCTACGTTTTATTCAAGAGAGGCTAAAGTTAAAAATTCACAATTTGCTAGTGACTGCTTAGTTGAAGGAGAAGTCGAAAGTTCGTTAATTTTCCGTAAAGTGACGATTGCTAAAGATGCAAAAATCAATCATTCAATTATCATGCAAGGAAGTCAAATTGGAAAAGGCTCTTCTTTAGAATACGTTATTTTAGATAAAGGCGTAAGAATTGGAGAAAATGTCCATCTAAAAGGAACACCAGATGATATCAAAGTGATTAAGAAAAACACTGTCGTTGAGCCTAAGAAAGGGGTAAAAGCCTAAATGACAATGAAAGTATTATTTGCGGCCGCGGAGTGTGCTCCTTTCTTTAAAACAGGAGGATTAGGAGATGTTGCTGGCGCTTTGCCAAAAGAACTCCATCAGCAAGGAATCGACGTACAAGTTGTGTTACCTTTTCATACTACTATGCCTCAAGAATATAAAGATAAACTAGAAGATGTTTTACAATTCGAAGTGAAAATGGGTTGGAGAAACCAATTTTGCGGATTAAAACGATTAATCAAAGATAAAGTAACTTATTATTTTATTGATAATCTTTATTATTTTGATCGTCCTAATTTATACGGATATGATGACGATGGAGAACGGTTTGCTTTCTTTTCTTTGGCTATTTGTGAAATGATGGAAAAAATTGATTTTATACCAGATGTGCTTCATTTAAATGATTGGCATACGGCTATTATTCCAGTGTTGTTAAAAGACAAATACCACTGGATAAAAGAGTACCAGACTATCAAAACGGTTTTAACTATTCACAATCTTCAATTCCAGGGTATATATAGTCAAGCTGTGTTGTCGGATTGGTATGGCATTGGCTATAATGCATTCCATGAACACGGTTTGAAATACTATGAAGATGTCAATGTTTTGAAAGGTGGGATCTTCTATTCAGATCAAGTTACCACTGTTAGTCCGACATATGCCAAAGAAATTCAAACACCGTATTTTGGAGAACAGTTAGATGGAGTCTTGCGTCAAAATAATGATAAGTTGAGTGGGATTCTAAATGGAATCGATTATGATGAATTTAATCCTAAAACAGATAAAAAAATTAAATATCATTTCTCTGTTAAAGATCTAAGCGGGAAATCAAAAGACAAAGCATTTTTACAAGAAAGAGTAGGATTACCAGTTGATCCCAAAGTGCCGCTCATGGCAATGGTTAGCCGTTTAACTGCTCAAAAAGGTTGTCATTTGTTGCGTGAGCAAATGGATGAATTAATGAAACGTAATGTCCAATTATTGATTTTGGGAACAGGCGAACCCGAGTATGAAGATAGTTTCCGTTACTTTAATTGGCGCTACCCAGAAAAATTTAAAGCCATCATCGATTTTGATGTCACATTGGCTCAACAAATTTATGCGGGCAGTGACTTGTTCATCATGCCATCAGCTTTTGAACCTTGTGGTTTGTCACAGTTGTATTCTCTTAGATATGGAACTTTACCCATTGTTCACGAAACAGGTGGGCTAAAAGATACCGTTATACCTTATAATGCAGTAACTGGAGAAGGTACAGGTTTTAGCTTTTACGATTATCAAAGCCATGTGATGTTGAAAACCATTGATCAATCTATCACTGTTTACTTTGATGAACCTAAACGTTGGCAGACTTTAATCAAACAAGCTATGACTCAAGATAACAGTTGGAAAAAATCTACTGAAGTTTATATTAAGCATTACGAATCTTTAATAGAACAATAAAGAAAAAGATATTTGTAAGTTGAATTGTAAATAGAGTAAGAGAAATCCTGATTTAATGAGTCGTTATAAGAAAACTTGTGACATACTCAATATCAGGATTTTTAATTTTTCAAATAGTATCGTTGGATGTCCAATGAAGATGGAGGATAAGAATGAACTTAACTATAAATCAGTTTAAGAAAGATTTTGGTCAAATATTTGAGAATATGTATGCTTTTGATATAAAAAATTCAACTCCAATACAACAATACACAGCTTTAGGAAACTATATCAGGTTTTCTTATTCAGACGATTGGAATAAAACCAATAAAAAATACTTAGGGGAAAAAGTTAAACAAGTCTACTATTTTTCAATTGAATTTTTGCCTGGTCGTATGTTGAAAAGTAATTTACTGAACTTGGGTATTTTAGATATTGTACGAGACGGATTAATAGATATGGGGTTAAAGTTTGACAACATAGTCGAATCGGAAGCTGATCCAGCACTTGGAAATGGTGGCTTAGGTCGTTTAGCATCTTGTTTTATGGACTCTATTGCCTCATTAGGTCTGCCAGGAAATGGAAATGGGATTCGTTATCGCTATGGGTTATTTCAACAAAAATTTGTTGATGGCCACCAAGTTGAATTACCAGACAATTGGCTAAGAAACGGAAATGTATGGGAAGTTCGTAAAGAAAATAAAGCAGTAATGGTTCGTTTTGGAGGACAAGTTGGTTTAGTTAAAGGAGCAAATGGCAATCTAAAACCGGCTTATTTCAATACTCAAAATATTTTAGCTGTTCCATATGATACGGGAATGGTAGGGTATCAAAATAATGTTGTTAACAACTTGCGTCTTTGGTCTGCTGAAATTCCACTTGAAGAAGAAGTTCACTACCACACAATAGCTGAAAGAGAACAGGTAAACAGAATTACGGAAGTATTGTATCCAGATGATTCAAATCAAGAGGGTCAACTCCTTCGTTTACGGCAAGAATATTTCTTCACATCAGCTGGAATTCAAAGCATCGTCCAGCATTATAAACAAACAGGCATTTCATGGCAAAACTTTCCAGACAAAGTAGCTATCCATATCAATGACACTCACCCTTCATTAGCTATCCCTGAGTTAATGCGCGTTCTTTTGGATGAAGAGGATTTAAGTTGGGAACAAGCTTGGGAAATCACTAAAAAAACAATGAGTTACACCAATCATACCGTCTTACAAGAAGCTATGGAGAAATGGCCCGTTGAAATGGTTAAGAATTTGCTGCCACGTATTTATCAGGTTATTGAAGAAATCAATCACCGACACATTGAAAAAAAATTGCCATTATATGGATCGGATTTAACTTACCGAACAACAATTATTGCCGATGGTTATGTTAAAATGGCGCATTTAGCCATTATTGGAAGCCATAGTGTTAATGGCGTAGCAAAATTGCATACGGAGATTTTAATGCATGATGTTTTAAATGATTTTTATCAAATGTATCCAGCTAAATTTAACAATAAAACAAATGGAATTACACAAAGACGTTGGTTACACTTAGCTAATGAAGAGTTAACAAAATTAATTGATGATAAGATTGGGATTGATTGGAAAACAAGTCCAGCTGAGTTGAAACTTTTTAAAGCGTTTATTGCAAATCAAGAAACATTGGATAAACTTGGAGAAATTAAATTAGCAAATAAAGAAAAATTTGCAACGTATGTGAAAAACGAAATGAATATTGAAATAAATCCAGAAGCTTTGTTTGATGTACAAATTAAACGACTACATGCGTATAAGAGACAATTATTAAATGTCTTACACATTATCGATCGTTATTTACAGATAAAAGAAAATCCAACGCTAGCTATTCAACCACGTGTTTTCATATTTGGAGCAAAAGCTGCTCCTAGTTATACCTATGCAAAACAGATTATTAAATTAATTAATGCTCTTGCCTATTTAGTAAACAATGACAAAGATGTTGGAGATAAATTAAAAGTTGTCTTTGTTGAGAATTACGGCGTTTCACTAGCAGAACTGATCATACCCGCAGCTGAAATCAGTGAACAGATTTCTCTAGCAGGTAAAGAAGCGTCAGGCA
Source organism: Carnobacterium sp. (assembly GCA_036639135.1). GTDB lineage: Bacteria > Bacillota > Bacilli > Lactobacillales > Carnobacteriaceae > Carnobacterium_A. Next base: position 10,577 of record JAVWJE010000038.1, read on the forward strand.
CGAGCAACATGAAATTAATGTTGAATGGTGCGTTAACAATTGCAACACTCGATGGAGCCAATGTAGAAATACGAGATTTTGTAGGTGAAGATAATTTGTTCTTATTTGGCTTAAATGATCAAGAAGTTCAAGTTCTTAATGAAAATGGGTCATACCATCCAAGAGAAGTTTATGAAACAAATCCTCGTTTAGAGAAAGTATTGAATACACTTATTGATGGAACCATTCCAGACATCGAGATGGAAGGACGTGCGATTTTTGATTCTCTTGTCTATCATAATGATGAATACTTTTTATTAAAAGATTTTGATAGTTATATTCAAGCACAAGAAGAAATTGATCAATTATACAAAGACAAAAATAAATGGAATCAAAAATCATTAATGAATATTGCTAGTTCAGGACCGTTTTCTGCTGATTTTACGATTCAACGCTATGCTGAAGAAATATGGCAAATAGATTCTCAGCTAACGGGTTTATATCAAAAAACAGTTTTAACTGAACCCATATAATTAGTAAATAAGAAAGGATCTAATCGTGGAAAAAATAACTTATCACTCATGGAAAAATGAATACAAATCGCCATTTGGAGCTGTTAAAGTAGAAAGTGAAGTAACCTTTCATTTAGATTGTCAATTAGATGATGTGAAATCCGTTTATTTGATGATTCATAAAGACTTTGGCGAAAGTTTTCAAGTCGAGATGAAAGCTGTTAACCAGTCAAGGTTTGAGACGGTTTTTAAACTAACAGATGATAGTGGACTCTATTTTTACCATTTTAAGATAGACTATCAAGAGAGCAATTACAAAAGAACGATTTATTATGGGAATAACCAGTATAACCTAGGCGGAGAAGGAACTATTTATTACGAACAAGAAGATATCAAACAGTATCAATTAACTTGTTATCGTTTTGATGACCCAGCTCCCAAATGGTATCAAAACGGTGTAGCCTATCAAATATTTGTAGACCGTTTTTATAATGGAAATGAAAAAGGAGAGATAACAAAGCGAAAAAATAATTCGTTTATTTATGCTTCTCAAGAAGATTTACCGATGTATATAAAAGATGAAAAAGGTGAAATTCTTAGATGGGAATTTTTTGGCGGAAATTTGTTAGGAATCATTAAAAAGTTGCCTTATCTTGTTGAATTAGGTGTAACCATTTTATATCTTAATCCTATTTTCGAAGCACGTAGCAACCATAAATATGATACAGGCGATTTTATGAAAATTGATCCAATGTTTGGAACAAAAGCCCAATTCAAGGAACTAATTGTACAATCCGAGTTAGTAGGAATAAAAATTATTTTGGACGGTGTGTTTAATCACGCAGGTGCAGATAGTCGTTATTTTAATCAGTTTAATTCTTACGATGGTGTAGGAGCTTATCAATCTTTGGATAGCCCTTATCGAGACTGGTTTGCATTTGAGCATTTTCCAGATGATTTTAATTCATGGTGGGGCATCAAAGACTTGCCAACGCTAAATAAACAGAGCAAAGAAGTACAAGATTTTATTTATGAAAACGATGACAGTGTCATTCAATATTGGTCAAAGATGGGAATTGGCGGTTGGAGAATTGATGTAGCGGATGAGATAAGTGATGACTTCTTGCTGGGGATCAGAAAAAATATGGATAAGGCAGCTGACGACTTAGTACTAATTGGAGAAGTATGGGAAGATGCTACCAATAAAATTGCTTATGGAGAACGTCGACATTATCTTGAAGGTGGCATCATGCATGGGGTGATGAATTATCCTTTCAGAGATATTATTATTGGTTTGCTAGATAACCAACTGACAACCCAAGAAGCTGTTTTAATGTGTATGAATCTAAAAGAAAACTATCCACCAGAGGCTTTCAAAAACAATTTAAATAATATTGGAAGTCATGATACAACCAGAATTTTAACAGCTCTTCAATTAGAAAACGAAAAAGTGAAACAAGCATTGCTCTTGCTGTTTGTTTTTCCTGGAGTACCTTGTATTTACTATGGCGATGAGATTGGTGTAGAAGGGGGGATGGACCCTGACAACCGACGAAATTATCCTTGGGGCAATGAAAACAAAGATATCCAGTCGTTTGTTACCCAGTTAATTAATCTAAGAAAAAATGAAAAGTCACTTGTAAAAGGAGAATTTTATTCTTTTTCAACAGAACATATTTTTGTGGTGCTAAGGTATTTATCTGATGAAGAGTACGTTCTTGTTTTACTTAATTGTTCAGATGAAGAACAAGAATTTAAACCGAGAGAAATAACTTCTTGGAATTCTTTTAAGCAAGGAGATTTATTTGAACAAGAGGTACTTAAAAATGAACTTATTCCACCACGAGGGATGAAATGGATTAAAGATAATAAAAATGAATAAGCTATTCCTATAAAAATAAGGTTAGAAAGCTTAATGAGCTTTGTAACCTTATTTTTATAATTTAGAACTAATAAATAAAAGAAATAAAATAAAATGAATAAAGGACTTGCTTTATGTGATTTTTATGTGTATATTATTAGAAAGTTCTCATTTAGACAGAATCTGATTCTAATTTTGATTGAACCAAAACAAATAAAGGGGATTAGGTATATGAAAAAGAAATGGTGGTACGCAGGAGCGGTATTATTAACAGCTAGTTTATTAACAGCTTGCGGAAATAATGAGAACAAAGATGCAGCAGAAAGTTCAAAAAGCTCAAAAGATTCAAATTTAGCAGATGAACAAGTTTTAAATTTAGTTGAAATTGCTGAATTACCTACAGGAGATACAGCTCTAGCGACAGATACTGTCAGCTTTACTGTGTTTAACCAAGTAAATGAAGGTCTTTACCGATTAGATAAAGATAGCCAACCTATTCCAGCTCTTGCTTCCCAAGAAGCAACAGTTAGCGATGATGGGTTAGAATATAGCTTTAAATTGCAAAAAGATGCAAAATGGTCTAATGGAGATCCTGTAACGGCCCAAGATTTTGTTTATGCATGGCAACGAATTGTTGATCCTGATACTGCAGCACCGTACTCTTATTTGTTTGATGGAATCAAAAATGCAGCAGCAATCATGGAGGGAAAAGGCGATAAAGAAACACTAGGAGTTGAAGCAGTTGGGGATAATGAATTTAAAGTAACAATGGAAAAACCTGTTCCTTACTTTATTTCACTGATGGCATTTCCAACGTTCTTCCCACAAAACCAAGAGTTTGTGGAAGAACAAGCTTCTAAGTACGGTACTTCTGCAGAAACAATGATTTTTAACGGACCATTTACATTCAGCGAATGGGATGGAACAAACTTAAATTGGTCGTATGACAAAAATGAAGATTATTGGGATGCTGAAAATGTTATCTTAGATAAAATCAATGTTGAAGTGATTAAAGAAACGTCAACTGCTTTAAACTTATATGATTCTGGGGAATTAGATCGTGTGAACTTAACAGGCGAATTTGCAAAACAATTCCAAGATAACGAAGACTATGTGATTGAAACAGAAGCTAGATCATCTTATCTACAGTTTAATCAAGAAAAAGAGGGTGGAAAAACACCTTTAGCAAATGAAAACTTACGTAAAGCTATTGCTACATCATATGATCAAGATCTATTAGCTAATGAAATTCTAGCAAATGGTTCTCAAGTATTAGGAGGATTGGTTCCAGCTGAATTGGCTTCAAACCCAAATACAAAAAAAGATTTTCGTAAAGAATCTGGAGATTACTTGTCTTATGATAAAGAAGCTGCTTTAGAAAATTGGAAAAAAGCAAAAGCAGAACTAGGTATCGATAGCGTAGAATTAGAATTACTTGGAGACGATGATGAATCAAATAAAAAAATTGCAGCATACATGAAAGATCAAATCGAAACGAGTCTACCAGGTGTAAAAATCAAAGTTAAAAACGTTCCATTTAAAGTTCGTTTAGAATTACAAACGAAACAAAACTATGACTTTGCTTTAGGTGGCTGGGGAGCGGATTTTGCAGATCCAGTAAACTTTATTGATTTGCTAACCACTGAAAGTCCTTATAACCGTTCTAGTTATAGTAATGCAGAATTTGATAAGTTAGTTGAATTATCTAAGGGTGAGAATGCTACAGACGTAGATGCACGTTGGAAGAACTTATTAGATGCAGAAAAAATTCTGTTAGATGAAGCAGGAGTTGCACCTCTTTTCCAAAGAGCAGCTGCAACATTACAAAAAACGTACGTTAAAGACATCTACAATCACCAAGTAGGAGCGAAATACACATATAAAAATGCCTATATCGAGGCACACGAGTAAAAAATAAGAAACCTAACCACAATTTTTACAAATGTGGTTAGGTTTTTATTTTTTTTAAAAGCAACAGTAGACTTAATGAGCTAATTAGACTTCACGAATAAGCTGATAATTTTTTTCGTCAGCTTCATCAAATAAATTTAATGTAGTAGATGAGAGTTTAGTAACGATTAATTCATACCCAAAATGATCTTTAAAAACCAATTTATCATTTTCAATAGAGACCAATTGACCATTCATTAATTGGTTGTTTAGATAGACTTGTCGATCTTCTTCTATTTGAATAGACATTTTAATAGAAACATCAGGTTCAGAAATATGCCAATTGCCAATAAAAAAGGTCAGAGGATCTATTTTTGAATGAGGCTTCCAACTTTTTCTAAAAATACTAAATAGTTTGCTTAAAATTGTAAAACCAATTACCATTTTTATAATAAACTTTCGTTGCATATTTCTATCTCCTTTTTAAAAAAAAGCGACTTTCTAAGTTAACTTATTCGTTTAAAAGTTAAGAAGTCGATTAGTATTATTGTTATTATAACGTTATTTTAACTAGATACATAGAGACTAAAGTTGCAATTTGATGACAAAACAGAGATGATTTGATGACTATTAATAAAAGATTAGAAGAAAAGAACCAAATTTATTGAAAAACTTGATTCTTTACCAAAAAAAAGAGAAAATAGAATTGAAATGTAAGAAAAGAAAGAAGTGTGTATGATGAACGTAATAAAATTCGGAGGAAGCTCTTTAGCTTCAGGAAAACAATTAAAAAAAGTACTTAAAATTATTAAAGATGATCCAAACCGCAAAATAGTCGTAGTTTCAGCCCCGGGTAAACGTTCGCCTGAAGATGAGAAGGTAACGGACTTATTAATTTATCTAGGAACAGCTGCATTAGAAGGACAAGATATAAAAGAAAAAATAAAGAGAGTTCTTTCTCGCTATAGTACAATAGCTAAAGAACTAAATTTAGATTTAAAGATAATAGATGAAATAGAGGCTAATTTGTTAATGTTAGCGTTGGGCAATAAAACAACTCCAGATTATTATTTAGATGCATTTAAAGCCAGTGGAGAGGATAATAATGCGAAGCTTATAGCAGCATATTTTAATAAAGAAGGGGTGCCGGCTCGCTACATGAGTCCCAAAGAAGCTGGATTATTTGTAACAGATGAACCAGGGAATGCTCAGATTTTAACGGAATCTTATGCCAATTTATATCCGTTACAAGAAACAGAAGAAGTTATCATTTTCCCAGGTTTTTTTGGTTATACTAAAACGGGAAGGATATGCACTTTTTCTCGTGGTGGCTCAGATATTACAGGAGCTATTTTGGCAAATGGAATACAAGCTACTTTATATGAAAATTTTACGGATGTAGATGCGATTTATGTAGCTAATCCAACGGTTGTAATGAACCCTTGTGAGATTAAAGAACTGACTTATCGAGAAATGCGTGAATTATCTTATGCTGGTTTTTCAGTATTACACGATGAGGCCCTCTATCCAGCATTCAAACAAGGCATTCCCGTTCTAATAAAGAATACAAACAACCCTAAAGTGCCTGGAACGAGTATTTTAAAAAAACGCTATTTAGCAGATCAAGGTGTTGTTGGGATTGCAAGTTCTACTGGATTTTGTAGTATTTACATTGAAAAATATTTAATGAATCGTGAAATAGGTTTCGGTCGTCGTGTATTAGAAATTTTAGAAGATCATAAAGTAAGCTATGAACATATGCCTTCAGGAATTGATGATTTAACCATTATTTTAAGAGACAATCAGTTGTCTAAAGAAGAAGAAATGGTATTATTGAACCGATTAAAAAATGAACTTTGTGCTGATAGCGTTGTAGTTGAAAGAGATTTAGCTTTAATCATGATTGTGGGTGAAGGAATGCGTCAAAAAATTGGCACAATGTCTAAAGCAGCAACAGCATTTGCCGAAAATAACATCAATATTGATATGATTAACCAAGGAGCATCAGAAGTCAGTGTTATGTTTGGCATTTCTGCAGCTCAAGAAAAACTAGCTGTTAAAGCTCTTTACCAGGCTTTCTTTGAGTGATTGCTAGTCATTTTTTTTACTAAATAGTGAAAGACAAAAAGTTTGGGACAACTTGTTCCAAACTTTTTGTCTTTATTTTGTGTTAAGTGTAATAGGTCGTGATTTTAATAATCTTAATCCATTTAAGATGACTAGAATGGTACTACCTTCATGGCCAACAACACCTAAAGGCAGAGTAATCACTTGGAACAGATTACTAATAATCAAAATAAGAATGATGCTTATAGCAAAAATAATGTTTTGAATGGTTATTTTTTTAAGACGATTAGATAGTTGATGGCTAAAAGCTAATTGAGCCAAATCATTTTGCATGAGAACAACGTCTGCAACGTCCATTGCGATGTCGGTACCAGCTCCCATTGCAATTCCGATAGATGCATTTGCTAAAGCTGGTGCATCGTTAATACCATCTCCAATCATCGCGATAGAACCATACTTATTCTCCAACTCTTTGATTATTTCAGCTTTTTCATCAGGCAAACAATTTGCTCTGACCTCATCAACACCTACGATATTTCCCACAGTTGCTGATGTAGCAGCATTATCACCGGTTATCATAACCGTATGAACGCCTTGTGATTTAAAATAAGAAACCATTTGTTTAGCTTCGTCTTTAGGGGCATCTAATAACCCAAAATAGGCTACTACTTCGTCGTCTTTGCTAAGATAAATAACCGTTTTTCCTTCGTTTTGCAGAGTTTCCGCTTTGGTGATAAAATGGGTTTCGTTTTCAATTAAAGTATACTCTTTTTTACCAATTTTCCACTCGCTACCGTATGCTGTACCTGATAATCCATGACCAGTCCTATCTTTCATGTTTTTAATGACTAAATCATGATCACTGGTTTCGCTAAATGCAGTAACGATAGCACGTGCAATCGGGTGTGAAGATGTCTTTTCCATAGCAACACATACATTTATAATAGCTTGTTTGTTTTCTTCTGGTTTGAAGAAGGACTCCGTAACAACTGGTTTACCTTCAGTTAATGTTCCAGTCTTATCAAAAGCAATAGCTTGAATTTGACCAAAGTTTTCTAGATAAGAACCTCCTTTGAATAAAATACCTTTGCGTGCGCTAGTTGAAATAGCTGATAATGTAGCTGGAGCAGCAGATGCCACAAGTGCACAAGGAGAGGCAACAGT
>JAVWJE010000039.1:0-2408 GCA_036639135.1 Carnobacterium sp.
CAAAGGTCTAATTTGTTTGCCGTTGTCGTTTTGACAACTTCTAAATATTACCAGAAGTTATTTAACTTGTCAACAACAATTGCAATTTTATTTTTTGTATTTTTATTCATCTTACTAAATAAATTACATTTTTATTGCATACATATCTTATCATGTTATCTATAAACAAGTCAACATTAATATCAACTTATTCCGTTCTCTAAATATTAGAATTGCTTGTCGACAACTTATAATACTTTACAGGGTAAATTAAAATTTGTCAATTGTTTTCCGTTAAATTATTAAATATTTAACTCATATCTTTATTCCGTTATAAATAAGCATCTTTTCTTTTAGATAAAACTTGGATTGGTTAGTAACATGTCATAACGTTACGATAATTTATCTATAAACAGCTTTCTTTATTATTATCTAATTTGCGTACAAAAAAAATGTAAGTTTCTCATAATAAAATGAGATCCTTACACTTTTAGTGTTTTTCTTAACGACGGACTTCTTTAATACGAGCTGCTTTACCATGTAATGCGCGCAAGTAGTATAATTTAGCACGACGAACTTTACCGAAGCGAATAACTTCGATTAATGCAACACGTGGAGTATGCAATGGGAATGTACGTTCCACACCAACACCGTTAGAGATTTTACGAACAGTATATGTTTCGCTAACTCCAGCTCCACGACGTTTAATTACTACGCCTTCAAACAATTGGATACGTTCTCTAGTACCCTCAACAATTTTAGCGTGAACACGGACAGTATCTCCTGGACGGAAAGCTGGGATATCTTCGCGTAATTGTTCGTTTGTAATTGATTCAATTAAATTCATGTTTTTTTCTCCTTCCAACAAACATTCATACATCACCATTCGGACACAGCGGAATATCGTTATTTCAGCGGGTTTTACCCACTCACAAAGATAGTCTACCATATTCTAAAAAGGGTGTAAAGTAGTTTTACTTATTTTATTATAGATTCTCTTCGCTTTTTATTTCATCTAACCATTTTTTTTGATCTTTAGTAATTACTGTCTTCGCTAACATATCAGGTCTTCTTAAATAAGTTCGTCGTAACGATTCTTTCTCTTGCCATTCTGCGATTTTTTTATGATTTCCACTAATCAAAACATCAGGTACTTTCATACCACGAAATTCTGCAGGTCTTGTATATTGAGGATGTTCCAACAGACCAGTCGAATGGGAATCTGTTTTAGCAGACTCTTCATTACCTAAAACCTCTGGCAACAACCGCACTGCTGCATCAATAAGAACCATCGCCCCTAACTCTCCACCTGTTAAAACAAAATCACCCAAAGAGATTTCATCTGTTACTAGTGTACGTATTCTTTCATCATAGCCTTCATAATGACCACAGATAAAAACTAAATGGCTTTGCTCAGATAATTCTTCAGCAAGATTTTGTGTAAACGGTACTCCTGCTGGATCTAATAAAATGACTCTTTTTTTTGTATTAGGATTCTCAGATTCAATAGCATCTAATCCACTAAATATTGGCTGAGCAGTCAGCAACATACCCGCACCGCCACCATAGGGATAATCATCTACATTACGGTGTTTGTTTTCAGAATAATCACGAAAGTTTCTTACAGTAACATCTAACAATTTTTTGTCAATCGCTTTTCCAATAATCGATTCTGTTAAAGGTCCTTCAAACATTCTAGGAAATAAAGTTAATATATCAATTTTCATTAATCTATTAATCCTTCCATCACATGAATAGTAACTAGTTTATTTTCTAGGTCAACTTTTAATACAACATCTTCAATATACGGAATTAATAAATCTTTACCGTTTGGACGCTTTATTATCCAAACATCATTCGCTCCAGGAGACAATACTTCTGTAACTTTTCCTAGCTCTTGTCCTTCTTCATCTTGAACTGATAAGCCGATGATTTGATGTAAGTAATACTCATTTTCCGGTAAATCACCAAGTTGTTCAGCAGTTATTTTTAAAATTCCGTCACGGTATTTTTCTACATCGTTTATGTTAGGATGATTTTCAAAAGATACTATATCGAATGTCTTATGTTTCCGATGGCTAGCAACTATTAGTTCAATCATTTTATTGCCGGGTTGATCAAGTAGTAACTTTGAACCCTTCTTATAACGTTTATCCGGAAAATCTGTTCTTGAAATAACACGGACTTCACCTTTAATTCCTTGCGTGTTTACAATTTTACCCACATTATATAATTCAGTCATAGTGTCCCTCGATTCTTCTTTATTTTATTAGGTTTATTTTTTATTGTATCATATGTTTAGTTTGAATTTTATTAAATAATAATGAATAAAAAAGAAAAAAACCATTTCTTAGAAATGGTTTCTTGCTTTAAGAATTTTCGCTATTCTGAATAACTAATCTTACGCGTTTAGGTCCTTCGACTTTAAC
>JAVWJE010000039.1:2418-17439 GCA_036639135.1 Carnobacterium sp.
TTCCCTATTAATCGTCCGATATCATTAGGATGAACTGATAATTGATATTCTAAAAAATCATTTTTCTCAACAATATCAATTAATAGTTTTTCCGGATAAGTAACAAGTGGACGAACAATGGTAAGAATTAATTCATTCATGTCAGCCATAGTTCTCATCCTTTTTTATTTGCTATTTTTTAAATCATGGAATTTTTTCATAACGCCTTCTTTTGAAAGGATGTTACGTACTGTATCAGACGGTTGCGCACCTTCAGCTAACCATTTCAATACTAATTCTTCGTCCAATTTCACTTCAGCTGGGCTAACAACTGGGTTGTATGTGCCTACAGGTTCGATAAAGCGTCCATCACGTGGAGCGCGAGAATCTGCAACTACTATACGATAAAACGGATTTCTTTTAGAACCCATACGTTTCAAGCGGATTTTTACTGCCATATTTATTACACCTCCATTAACTATCTCTCAATAAGTATATTAACAGGAATTTTCATGCTTGTAAAGTGTTTTTTCTTTACAGTCTTTTTTTTATTTCTTTCGACCTTTAACGCTTCTTTTTATTTTTCTTTTTGGCTTTCTTTTTGTTTTTACGAACCATAGAATTCATAGCCATTTTCCCTATTTTCCCTTTGACTCCCTGACCAAACATTCCATCCATACCATCAAAGTTTCCTTTGGTCATTTTACTCATCATTTTTTTTGATTCGTTAAATTGTTTAATCATACGGTTAACTTCTGCTATTGGACGAGCTGAACCTCTTGCAATTCTTCGTCTTCTGCTTTGAGATAACAAATCAGGGTTCTTACGTTCTTTAGGTGTCATAGATAAAACAATAGCTTTCATACGATCCATATCTTTAGGATCTATTTGAAGGTTCTCTAGTCCTGGTGCATTGCTCATACCCGGAATCATTTTAAGAATATCTTCTATTGGTCCCATATTGCTAACTTGATCCATTTGATCAATGAAGTCGTTAAAATCAAAACTATTTTCTTTTATCTTTTTTGTCATTTCTTCATTTTTTTTCTCATCAAAATCCTGCTGGGCTTTCTCTATTAGAGTCAGCATATCTCCCATACCCAAAATTCGATTTGCCATTCTATCTGGATAGAATGGTTCAAGTGCGTCTAACTTCTCACCTTGACCAACGAATTTAATCGGTTTACCAGTTACTGAACGAATAGAAAGTGCCGCTCCACCACGTGTATCACCATCTAGTTTTGTCAAGATAACCCCAGTGATGTCTAACTGTTCATTAAATGATGCTGCCACGTTAGCTGCTTCTTGACCCGTCATGGCGTCTACTACTAAGAAAATCTCTGTAGGATTTACTGCAGCTTTAATATCCGTAAGCTCTGTCATAAGCGTTTCATCTATTTGTAAACGTCCAGCGGTATCAATAATAACAAGATCACGATGGTCGTCTTTTGCTTTTTGAATCCCTTGTTTAGCAATTTCTACAGGGCTGACTTTGTCTCCCATTGAGAATACAGGAATATCTAATTGTTCTCCTAATGTTTCTAATTGTTGAATAGCAGCTGGACGATAGATATCCGCTGCAATCATCATCGGACGTTTATTTTGTGTTTTTCTTAGATGATTGACTAGTTTACCTGCAGTCGTTGTTTTACCTGCTCCTTGTAGGCCGACCATCATAACAACAGTTGGAGATTTCGCTGCCATTTGAATCGTACTTTGTTCGCCACCCATTAATTCTGTTAGTTCTTCACTAACAATTTTTAAAATTTGTTGGCTTGGAGAAAGACTCTCTAGCACTTCTGAACCTATAGCACGTTCACTAACGGTTTTCACAAAATCTTTCACTACTTTAAAGTTAACGTCTGCTTCTAGTAAAGCAAGTCTAACTTCGCGCATCATTTCTTTTACGTCTGCTTCTGACACCTTACCTTTGCGACGCATTTTTGCCATTGCATTTTGCAATCTTTCTGATAATCCTTCGAATGCCATTTAATTCACCAGTCCTTTATTCTGCTGTTTCTTTTTTTAATTTTTGAATATAGCTTTGTAATGATCCATCATCTGGATAATGAGTGTTTATATAATTTAAAAATTCATTAAGTGTCTCTTCTGTCTGATTGAAATTTTCTACCAAATGAAGTTTCTTTTCATAATCTGTTAAAATTTGTTCAGTTCTTCTAATATTATCATAGATAGCTTGTCGGCTCACATCAAAATCTTCTGCAATTTCCCCCAGAGAATAATCATCTGCAAAATAAAGCAACATATACTTTTGTTGCTTTTCAGTGAGTAAAGACCCATAAAAATCGAATAACGCATTCATGCGGTTTGTTCGTTCTATTTCCATTTTAATTCTTCCTTTTTTATCCGACCTATTTTTACAGTGAGTCTCATTTTTTACACTTCTTAAGCGTACTCATTATTCATTGAATAGTCAATAGTTTTAAGGTGTTTCATTTCTATTTGCAACAAAGTTAAACCGACAGATCATGCAGTTTCAACTAAATAAAAAAGAACCTCAAAGGTTCTTTTTTATTCATCTCTATTTAAAATACTTAAACTTACATTGACTCCTTGATCAAACCACTAAATAATCCGTAAATGTATTCGCCTGGATCAAACTCTTGTAAATCATCTACTGCTTCTCCTAAACCAACTAGCTTAACTGGTGTATCTAATTCTTTACGAATAGCTAAGACGATACCACCTTTAGCCGTTCCATCTAATTTTGTTAAAACGATTCCAGTTACATTCGTTGTTTGTTTAAATTGTTTAGCTTGGACCATAGCATTTTGACCAGTTGTTGCATCCAAGACCAACAAAACTTCATGTGGTCCATCAACCACTTCTTTTTCGATTACTCGCTTCATTTTTTCTAGTTCATTCATCAAGTTAACTTTATTTTGCAAACGTCCCGCTGTATCAACGATTAAAACATCTGCCTTTTGTTGTTTAGCTTGACGTACAGCATCAAATACAACTGCTGCGGGATCACTACCAGCTTTGCCTGTTACGACTTGTGCTCCTACTCTTTCTCCCCAAACAACTAACTGTTCAATTGCTCCAGCTCTAAACGTATCTCCTGCAGCTAGAAGAACCTTTTTACCTTCTGTTTGATAGCGTTTTGCCATCTTTCCAATCGTTGTTGTTTTACCTACGCCATTCACACCTACGACTAAGATAACCGTTAAACCATCTTCGTTAAAATTGATTTCTGGTTTTTCTGTATTATCTTTCTCATAGATTTCAACCATTTTTTCGATAATAACTTGTTGTACTTCGCCTTGATTCTTAGCATTTTTCAACTTAACTTCTTGGCGCAATGCATCACTAATTTCCATTGATGCTTCATATCCAACATCTGCCCCGATAAGAATTTCTTCTAAGTCTTCAAAGAAATCTTCATCTACGGTTCTGAAGTTTGCAAATAGTTCATTCATCCGATCTGAAAAAGATTTTCGTGTTTTTTCTAACCCTTTTTCATATTTTTCTGTTACTTCAGTTGTTTCTATTTTTTCTTCTCCAGTAAAAGCACGTTTTATCTTATCAAAAAAACCCATTGTCTTGCCTCTTTTCTTTTAGTAATCATATTTTTAAACCCATTTATTTATTTGAGAGCGAATTTACGGATAGCATGGGCGACACCATGATCATCGTGGTGTTTAGTTACAAACTGAGCGATGTTTTTTATTTCAGAAGTAGCATTATCCATCGCTACACCCATCCCAGCAAATTCAATCATTGCAAAATCATTTGCCTCGTCACCAATAGCCATCACTTCATGAGACTCTATTCCTAGAAGTCCACAAAGAATAGCAATTCCTTTCCCTTTATCAACTTCTTTATTTAACAATTCAAGCAAAAAGGGTCTAGATTTCATTAAAGTAAATCTTCCAAAAAATTCTGAGGGTATTTTTGTAATAGCTTCATCTAATGTTTCTTCCTCATAACAAAAGACTACTTTGTTTACTGCAATATCTTTAGGGAAATTTTCAGGAGAAACAGGTACAAATGGTAATGCATTCATTACTTTCGGGTAAAACGACTCTCGTCCGATAGGATATGGTGGCTCATATACTCTTTCTAAATCAATAAAATTACAAGGTACATTAATATCTTGACTTAATTTATATAATTCCAACACTTCTGATTTTGATAAAGTTTTTTGTGATAAGACTTCTCCAGAATCTGTTTTTTGGACTAATCCACCATTATAGGTTATTCCATAGTCTCCTGATTCTCTCAAGTTTAGTTCTTCTAAATAATCAACCATCCCTAAAAGCGGTCTACCTGTGCACAAAACAACTTTAATTCCTTGTTCTTTCGCTTCTTTGATAGCTTGTTTATTTTCATCAGAAATCATTCGGTTTTTTGTTAATAACGTGCCATCTAAATCAATGGCAATTAATTTAATCATTTAGCCAACTCCTATAAGTTTATTCTAATGTATGAACGTTTTCTCGTTCAGCTTCTTCTAATCGAACAGAAACAATCTTAGATACACCAGATTCTTGCATTGTCACTCCATACAAAACATCTGCTTCTTCCATTGTACCTTTACGATGAGTAATTACAATAAATTGTGTATCTCCATCAAATTCCTTCAAATACCGACCAAAACGCACAACATTAGCTTCATCTAATGCCGCTTCAACCTCATCTAAAATACAAAATGGAACAGGTTTAACTTGAATGATAGCAAACAATAATGCGATAGCAGTAAAGGCTCTTTCTCCACCTGACAACAAACTTAACTGTTGTAAATTTTTACCTGGAGGTTGAGCAATAATCTCAATTCCGGTTGTTAAGACATTATCTGGATCCGTCAAACGTAACTCAGCCATTCCACCACCAAACATTTGAGGGAACACTATACTAAAACGAGAACGTATAGCATTGAACGTTTTTGTAAACCGAAGGATAACTTCTTCGTCCATTTCATTCATTGTTTCATATAAACTTTCTTTTGCTTCTAATAAATCATTGCGTTGTTCAACTAAAAACGTATACCGATTGTGAATACGGTCAAATTCCTCAATTGATCCTACACTAACATGACCTAGTTCTTGAATACTTCTTTTAAGCAACTTCACTTTTTGTGACGCATCTTCAATCGTAGTTGTTAACGTGTGTTGTTGCTTTGCAACTTCAAAAGTTAAGTTGTATTCTTCGTTTAGGTAAATCAATCGAGTATCCATCGCAACTTCATTTCTGTTTAACGAAACATCTATTTTTGCTTTTTGTTCATTGACATAACGCTGTTGATTGTTCTTTAGAGTTAAATCTTGTTCTACTTGGTCTATTCGTTGCTGAAGCTGCACGAGGTTTTGTTTATGTAGAATCAAGGATTTTTCTAGCTGTTTCTTTTCTTCTTTTAACTTAGTTGATTTAACCATTAGGTCTTTTTGAGAAAGTTTTTGATTTCCATTTGACTGAGATATTTCTTGAATAAATGTTTTTAGGTTATCCAATTCTTGTTGCTCAGTTTCTAAATGATTTTTAACCCCATTCTCCTCGTTTTTCAAGCCCGACATTTGCTCTTTAATCGTTGCTGATAATGTCATTAATTCTTGAACCTTTTGTAGAGTTGTTGCTTGTAACTTTTCTCTTTCTTCATTTTGAGAAGAAACCATTTCAATTTGATGTTTAATTAACTCCATTTTATCTTGAAGAGCTACCAATTCTTCTTTGATAGACTTAAGTCTTCGTTCATAGGTGTTTTCTTCTTCTTTGTCTTCTTGTTCTTCAAATCGGTTGCCTTGCAATTCTCTTCCTAAGCGATTGAAATTTTCCATAATGATTTCATAGGTATTCTTTAATTCCTGCTCTTTTAATCGTTGTCGCTCTCCTAATTCTCTCACTTGCTCCAACTTTTCTTCTTCTTTTAGCAACGCTTGTTTTAAATCTTGAACTTCTACTTCTTTAGCTAACAGTATTTTCTCCATTTGATCGATTTGTTTACTCAATGATGTTAATTCGTTTTTTCGCGAAAACAAACTACTTTGATTTCCTTTTTTACTTGCTCCACCTGTCATAGAGCCACCCGTATTCATAACATCTCCTTCAAGTGTTACAACACGGTATCCAAATTGAATCGACTTCGCAATAGTGTTAGCTGTCTCTAAATTTCGAGCTATAATTGTAGTCCCTAATAAATTTTGAATAATCGGAGTGATTTCTTCAGGATAGTCAATTATCTCATAGGCCATACCTAGGAATCCTTCACTATTTTTTACTTTCTTTTCAACTGATAGCGGTAAGCGACGAGATTTCATCGTTGTTAAAGGTAAAAAAGTTGCACGTCCAGAACGCTTTTGTTTTAAGAAATTAATAGAATTGTGCGCACTTGATTCATCTTGAACGATAATATTTTGTGAGGCCGCACCCAATGCAATATCAATGGCTATTTCGCTTTCTTTGGGAACAACTATTAACTCAGCAACTGCACCCACTACGCCACCAATTTGATTTTTGTGCTTTAATATTTCTTTTACGCCTTGGTAGAATCCAGTGTAATCATCTTTTAATTCCTGTAAGCTCTCTTTTTTAGCTTTAGCTTGTTGAACCACTCGTAAGGCTTCAAACATTTTCTTATTTTCATTTTCTAGAGTAACACGATTATTTTGAATCATGGTTTGTTGTTCTTGGTAACGTAAAATCTTTTCTGCTATTTCTTGTTGAATTAATTTCATTTCTGAATTTGTTTTCTTTAATTTTAATTCCGATTGTTCTTTTTCTAACTCTAAAGCAGATATCCTTGAGTCAGATTTTAACTTTTTTTGAGAAACTTGATTTAGACTTTTAGTTAAATAATTTTGTTCATTTCTTAAACTTGTTTGCTCTTGCATTAAATCAACATAATTATCACGGAGTTGTTCAATGGTTTCTTTGCTATCCGATGACAATATTTGTTGTTCTTTGCCAGCTTTCTTTAATTGAGAATGAACTAGGTTTTGCTGTTCACTTTTTTGAGTAATTTGTGTATTCAATTGATTTAATTTTTCTGTTAAGTGATGAATTTTTTGTTCAGCCTGCTGATGTTGTTGTTCATATTGTTGTCGACTTTGTTTCGTATGTTTAGACCTTTCATTCAGAACTTGTTTTTTTCCTTCTAATTGTTCGTAGTACTTCACAATTTCCATTAAAGAATTCTGTTCGTTATCAATCAATTTCATTTGTTCATTTTTATCAATTTTTAAAGCTATCATTTTTTTATCTAACTCAGCACTTGTTTCTTGCATTTGATTTAGCTGTTGATTAAAAGAAGTTAATTCTTGATTTTGGCTATCCGTTTGATTCTTTAGCTGTTCTATTTCCACAACCGTTAAGGCTATCTCTACATCACTTAATTGTTCTTTTTGCATCAGATAATCTTTAGCAATACTACTTTGTATTTTTAACGGTTCAATTTGACTATCTAACTCATAAACAATATCTTGTACACGACTCAAATTATCTTCTGTTTCAACTAGTTTTACTTCTGCTTTTTTCTTACGCGTTTTGTACTTAAAAACTCCAGCGGCCTCTTCAAATAGCGAACGACGATCCTCAGGTTTACTATTAAAAATAGTTTCTACTTTTCCTTGCGAAATAATTGAAAAAGATTCTTTTCCTAATCCAGAGTCCATAAATAGCTCCACGATATCTTTTAATCTGCAGGCTTGTTTATTTAAGTGAAATTCACTATCTCCATTTCGATGCAACCGTCTCGTAATGTTTATTTCTGTAAAATCTAATGGCAAAAAGCGATCTTCATTTTCCAAAACTAACGTTACTTCTGCAAAATTTAGTGGTTTACGAGAATCTGTTCCTGCAAAAATAATATCGTTCATCTTACCTCCACGTAGACTTTTCGCGGATTGCTCTCCTAAAACCCAGCGAATGGCTTCCGTAATATTGCTTTTCCCACTACCATTCGGCCCAACAACCGCTGTAACGCCTTCGTGGAAATCAATTGTTGTTTTCTCCGCAAATGATTTAAAACCAGCGATTTCAATTCTCTTTAACTGCACAACTGAATGGCCCCTTTCTTAAACACTATATTAATTAAGGATAAGCTATGCAATCTAGCTTATCCTTAATTAATATTATTTTCCTAGTAAATTTAACAATGCATTCTCTGCAGCAACTTGTTCAGCTGCTTTTTTTGTCCGACCTTGACCTTGACCTAACACTTGTCCTTCTGCACTCACTTCAACTACAAAAGCTTTTTCGTGTGCTGGACCAATTTCTTCGATTAATTGATAATCAATAGTTATTTCGCCTTTTTTTTGTAAATATTCTTGTAAATTTGTTTTATGATCCATCACATGTGAGAAAGCACCGGATTGAATTTTAGGAAACATGGTCTGGTTTAAAAATCCCAGTACTTTAGTAATTCCTTGATCCAAATATAAAGCACCTATAAAAGATTCAAACAAATCACAAAGTAGCGCGGGTCTTTTCCTGCCGTCCATTCGCTCTTCGCCTTTGCCTAAACGGATATAACGATCGAAACCACAATCTTTAGCAAATAAGCTCAAGCTTGCCTCACAGACAATTCTTGCTCTTAACTTTGTTAAATGACCTTCTGGTAATGTGGGGTAATGCTCAAATAGGTATCTTGAAATAATCAATTCCAATACAGCATCACCTAAAAATTCGATTCGTTCATTATCTTTTAAATTATGGTTCCTGTGCTCATTCACATATGATGAATGCGTGAACGCTTCTTCTAAATAAGCGGTATGATTAAATATGATATTAAAATTATCTTTCAGTTCTTTTAAAAATGACTCATTCATAACTTATCTCCTCTCAATCAGACTTATCAAACTACAACTAGTATACTGTGTTTTCTTAAAAAGATAAATAGTTTCGTTATTTACTTATCAAAGTATCACTTGTTGATCTTTTTTTATTAGTTCAGAATTAATTCAGTTAGATCAATAAAAAAGACCTTTGATAAAAGAAATAATTCTTTATCAAAGACCTTTTCAATTTATTATGAAGTTAGATTAGCATTAATATAGCTTACTGCATCTCCAACAGAAGAGATGTTTTCTGCATCATCATCCGAAATTTCTGTCCCAAAGACATCTTCAAATTCCATTACTAATTCTACAATATCAAGTGAGTCTGCTCCTAAATCATTTTTAAATGTCATTTCAGCAGTAACTTTTTCTTCATCAATTCCAAATCGTTCAACAATTATTTTTTTTATTTTTTCAAAAGTTTCATTGTTTGACAATCCTTACACCCCCGTTTGGCTTTTGTGCTATGCATTTTTTTGTATCAGACATATTTATTTTACAGATAGTTAAAGGTAAAGTCTAGCTTTTTAATAGTTTACTCTTTAAATCAGTTATTCTTGTTTAGCTTCGAAATGAGAAACAAGATCATCAATAACTTTTGAGGCTAACATTTCATGTATTTGTTTGATTGTAAAATAAACAGCTTCTTTTTCAGTAGAACCATGTGTTTTAACAACTGGCGCTTTAATTCCAAATAAGACAGAACCACCATGTTTTGAATAATCTAATACATCTTTCATTTCAGATAAACTATCTTTTAATAAAAGACCACCTAGTTTAGCTTTAGTACCATTATCGTATACAGCTGATTTTAATAGCTTCATCATAGACATTGCAGTACCTTCAATTGTTTTTAAAACTGCATTCCCAGTAAAACCATCTGTCACGACTACATCCGCAACACCACTTAGAATGTCTCTGGCTTCTACATTTCCTACAAAATGAATCATTGGCTCATCTTTCAGAAGTTGGTACGCACGTTTAGTAAGATCGTTTCCTTTGTTTTCTTCTGTTCCGTTATTTAATAAACCAACTGTTGGTTTTTCAATTCCTTGAACAAATTTAGCATATTCACTTCCTAAAATAGCATATTGGTGAATATTTTCCGGTTTAGAATCTGCATTAGCACCAACATCCATAAGGTTAAAGCCTTTACCAGGTTCTGTTATCACAGGTAAAGTTACTAATAAACCTGGACGATCAATTCCTTTGATACGTCCAATAATTAACAATCCTGCTGTCAATAAAGCCCCAGTATTCCCAGCTGAGAAAAGAGCATCCGCTTCTTTATTTTTAACAGCTTGTGCAGCTAAAACCATAGAAGCATTTTTTTTACGACGGATTGAGCGAATAGGATCATCTTCACTCTCTATTTTTTCATCTGTATGAACAATTCTGATGTTTGATTCATTTGATAAAAAAGGTTTAATCGCTTCTTCATTTCCATATAAAATGAATTCCATATCTTTAAATTCACTCGCTGCGAGTACAACACCTTCGACTATTGCTTTAGGCGCGTTATCTCCACCCATTGCATCTACTGCAATTTTCACACTTTATTCCTCCTTGTTTACCTTTAACTAGTTTCTTTTTGTTAACTCTTTAAGCCTTAATTCAGTTTAATATTTATTAATCACTTTAACAACACTTGTTAATTAAAATTTTGTTCAGATAGGTTTTCTAACCCAAGAGATTGCCGTAGCTGAATACATTTTGGATCCAACATAAATTCAGGGTTGTTAACGAGTTCTGTCGCTTCTTGTCTAGCCGCTTCTAAAGCTCCGAAATCACCAATGATATCTCCTACTTTAAAATCGGGAAGTCCTGATTGTTTTGATCCAAATAAATCTCCAGCACCTCTTAATTCTAAATCCTTTTCGCTTAATACGAAACCATCAACTGTTTCAGTCATTATTTTCATTCGTTCAATGCCTGTTTCACTTTTAGGATTAGCAACCAGAATACAATAGGATTCTTTATGTCCACGTCCAACGCGACCTCTTAACTGGTGTAGTTGGGATAACCCAAAACGATCTGCATCGTAAATCACCATTGTAGTCGCATTTGGCACGTTAACTCCAACCTCAATAACCGTTGTAGAAACCAGAACATCTAATTTATTTTCTTTAAATTGATGCATCACGTGCTCTTTTTCGGCTGGCTTCATTTTACCGTGTAATAACCCTACACGATAACGTGAGGCATAATAAGCAGAAAGCTTTTCATAAATATCTGTTGCGTTCTTCACATCTAAACTTTCTGACTCTTCTATTAGTGGACAAATTACATACGCTTGCGAGCCTATTTTTAATTGACGTTCAATAAATTCCAAAGTTAATTCAAAATTCTTAGGTCTCGTCCATGTTGTTTCTATAGGTATTCGACCAGCTGGTAACTCATCTATGATGGATACATCCATTTCTCCATAGGTTGTAATCGCTAATGTTCTTGGGATAGGAGTTGCCGTCATAAATAACACATCTGGCTCTTTGCCCTTATCTCGCAATATCTTTCTTTGATTTACTCCAAAACGATGTTGCTCATCTGTTATTACTAAACCTAATTGTGAAAAATGAACATCTTCTTGAATCAATGCATGCGTTCCTACGATAACATCTAAAGAACCATTTTTTAACTCTTCTAGGATAACGCGACGATCTTTTGTTTTTGTCGAGCCTGTTAAGAGAGCAATTCGGACCTCTAAAGGATCAAACAGTTGACTCAAGCTTTCCATGTGTTGCTCTGCTAAAATCTCTGTAGGGACCATCAATGCGGATTGGTAATGTGCGTTTGCTGCGGCAAACAACGCTATAGCTGCAACAATCGTTTTCCCACTACCCACATCTCCTTGTAACAATCTATGCATATGCAACGGTTCTTTTAAATCTGTACAAATTTCATTTACGACTCTTTTTTGAGCTGTTGTCAGCTCAAAAGGTAAAGAACTAATAAATCTTCTTAAGTCTTTAACATCGTATTTTATTTGTAATCCATGACCGGCCGCTTTTTGTTTTTTTCTTAAACTTTGGAGTTTTAATTGATACAACAAGAACTCTTCAAAGATAACCTCTCTTCTCGCTTGCTTTGATTGTTCCTGTGAAGTAGGAAAATGCATACCGTACACTGCTTCTTTATGAGAAACCAGTCGATACTTTTCTTTTAAGTTACTAGGTACATTTTCTGGAATCAGTTCATAATAATCCTGATAAGCTTTTTTGACTAAATCAAAAATAGTTTTCTGCTTTATCCCTTTATTCGCTTTATAGATTGATTCAAAATCATTCGATTGGTCTGATGAACCAGTTCCAAATATTTTAATACCTGTTAAACTTTTACGTTTAGCATCCCACTTGCCAAAAACAGCTAATTCCTCACCTGCAACAATCTTGCTTTTTAAATAAGGTTGATTAAAAAAGGTAATCGAAATTACTGCATGTTCAACGACTAAACGAAACGACAATCTATTTCTTTTTGGTCCAAAACGGCTAACTACAGCTTCAGAAACAACGTTCCCTTTTAAAGTCACTTTTTCTTGATCTTCTATTTCTAATAAATTCTTTTCTTTAATATCTTCATAACGAAAAGGGAAATGAGAGAGCAAGTCCAAAATAGTGAAGATGCCTAATTGATTTAATGCTTCTTGACGTTTCTGGCCAACCGAAGGAAGAACAGATACTCGATCATAAATTGTTTTCCCCATAATAGTCCAACCTTAAATGCCCTAATTGCACTCGGTTGTTCATCTCCCTCCATTTCTTTTTTAACGAACAGGTAAGATATTTTAAAAATAGACAACAATAGTAAAAATAAGTTGCTATTTTTATTATTGTTGTCTATTTTATTTAAATTATTCTACAGATAGTAAGTACGGATAAACGGGTTGTTGGCCTTCATGAATTTCAACCTCTACCTCTGGAAACTCTTGACTAATTTCATCAGAAATTTCATTTGCTTCTTCCATATCGCCATCTTCGCCTAACAAAATGGTAATAATTTCACTTTCATCTGTAATCATTGCTCTAAGAGTATCTAAAACTACTTCTTTGCGATTTAATTTAGAGACCTTAATTTTGCCATCAATGATTCCCATGTAATCATCTTTCTTGATACTTAAACCTTCAATTTCTGTGTCACGAACAGCATTAGTAATTTGTCCACTTACAACATTTTCTAATTCCATGGACATCTCTTTTTTATTCGTTTCTAAGTCATTTAGTTCATTAAACGCTAGCATTGCAGTCATTCCTTGAGATACTGTTTTACTTGGAATAACAACTACAGGTAATTCACTTACTTCTGCAGCCTGATCAGCAGCCATAAATATGTTTTTGTTATTTGGTAAAATAATCATTTTTTCAGCATTGATAGAATCAATAGCTTTTAATATATCTTCTGTACTAGGGTTCATTGTCTGTCCACCGCTTATAACATAATTAACACCTAAACTTTTAAAGAGATTTTGAACCCCTTCACCAGCAGCAACAGCTATCACACCGTATGGAGTTTTTTTGTTCGAAGCTTTGGGAGTAGCCGGTTTTTCATTTACTAAGATTGTTTCATGCTGTTGACGCATATTATCTACTTTAATTTTTACAAGCGAACCAAATTCTTGACCGTAGTTCATTACTTCACCAGGATATTCTGTATGAACATGAACCTTAACGATCTCGTCATCAGAAACAACTAGAAGTGAATCCCCTATTTCGTTCAAATGATTACGGAAAACATCATAGTCAAAGTCTTGTTTAACCGTTTCACCGTCACCAATTTTAACCATGATTTCAGTACAATAACCAAATTTGATATCTTCTGTAGCAATGTGATTAGAAACACTTCGGTGATGTTCAGCATTAACCATATCAGTCATTTGTTCTGGAGAAGGTTGGTACTCTTCATCTTCATTAACCTTGCCTGATAAAACTTCTAAGAAACCTTCATAGATGAATAATAGACCTTGTCCTCCACTATCAACTACTCCAACTTCTTTTAAAACAGCTAATAAGTCTGGCGTTCTTGCTAAAGATAGTTTTGCTTCAAGTACAATAGCTTCCATTACTACTACAACATCATCAGTGGTTCTAGCTTGTTTTTCACCAGCTTTTGCTGATTCGCGTGCTACAGTTAAAATCGTTCCCTCAACTGGTTTCATAACAGCTTTATAAGCCGTTTGGACACCATTGGTAAAAGCAGCTGCAAATTCTTTAGCTATTAATGTTTCTTTATTTTCAATAGATTTTCCGAAACCTCTAAACAATTGAGATAAAATAACTCCAGAATTTCCGCGAGCTCCCATTAATAGGCCTTTTGATAATGCTGTTGCAAGCTCATTCATCTTATTTGAATCAACATTTTCAATGGCTTTAACTCCACTTTGTAATGATAAGTTCATATTCGTTCCGGTATCTCCATCTGGAACAGGAAAAACATTTAACGAGTTAACATACTCAGCATTTTTGTTTAAACGTTTAGCTCCAACTGCAACCATATTGCGGAATTGTTTGCCTTCTAACTTTGTAACATTCACCACTATATCCTCCTTCATCACTTTTTAATCAAAGTGACTATGACAATTCTTTTTTTAATCTTTTAAAACTCGAACGCCTTGCACGTAAACATTAACAGCTTGAGCAGAAATATCTAACATTGTTTCTAAATCATATTTAACCTTTTCTTGAACATTACGACTTACTTCAGAAATTTTAGTTCCATAACTGACTACAATATAAACATCTATTATCACGCCATTATCTTCTTGACGTACAATGACACCACGTGAATAATTTTCTTTTTTAAGAATATCATTTAAATTATCACGAATTTGATTTTTGCTTGCCATACCAACAATACCAAAAATTTCAGTTGCTGCTCCTCCGACTACCGTTGCAATCACTTCATTTGAAATATCGATAACGCCGAATTGTGTTTTAATTTTAACTGCCATGGTAAAAATCCTCCTTTTAGCTAGTTAGCCATGAATTACTACTCCATATTTTATCATAACTGGTTCAATATTAAAAGGTTTAAGAGTGAAAACTCGCTGTTCTCTAATAGTGATGATTCTTTTTATTTTTTTATTTTTTTCTAAAAAATGATTTCCCACTAAACCAGAGATTATTTCCTTTCATTTAGCCTGTCAAGTAAAATCCCTTGAAAGAAAGATGTTGCATATGTTGTCTAATTATGATAAATTATTTAAGTATGAGTGTATAGATTGAAGCCTTGCTTCGAGATATCGGCAAAGGAGGAAAGA
>JAVWJE010000040.1:0-17355 GCA_036639135.1 Carnobacterium sp.
CACCGTAAACGATCCGACTATTAGGGGAAAACAGCTTTTTTGCTGTCCCGAACTAGTTAGGATTTTACGGTTGGTGGATAACCAACTGTTTTTTTGTTTTACTAATCGATACTTTTAGTAAATTAAAAAATCCTTGCCCTTATCAATTGCTTACAAAATTAGAAAAGAATGATTTTCTTGTACTTCTTTGTAATTATAGATAAGGTGGGAAAAAAGTGGAGAATTTTTTTAAACTAAAAGAAAATGGAACAACGGTTACAACGGAAGTCATAGCTGGGATAACAACATTTTTTGCAATGTCTTATATCATATTTGTCAATCCGGCAATACTATCTTTAACAGGTATGCCTACGCAAGCCGTTTTTCTTGCTACTTTAATTGCCTCAGCAATAGGAACATTAGTAATGGGACTTTTTGCAAATGTTCCATATGCTCAAGCCCCTGGTATGGGATTAAATGCATTTTTTACTTATACCGTTGTCTTTGCCTTAGGTTTTACTTGGCAAGAAGCACTAGCAATGGTCTTTATCTGTGGTATTTTCAATATATTAATAACGGTTACGAAAATTAGAAAAATGATTATTAAATCTATTCCTGAACTCATTCAAAATGCGATTGGTGGAGGAATTGGTGTATTTGTTGCTTATATAGGAATAAAAAATGCTGGATTCTTACAGTTTACATCAGAAAGTCCAAACATTCAGTCTATTAATAACAGTGCTTTTAAGGCTGCTGAAACAACCTATACAGGTGGTATCGGAAGTGTAGTGACGGATGGGGGTATTATTCCTGGCCTAGTAAACTTTACGGATAAAGGAACGTTGTTAGCTTTGATTGGCTTAATTATCACCGTGATTTTGGTTGTTTTAAATGTTCGTGGTGCTATTTTGATTGGTATTATTGCGACAACTCTTATCGGTATTCCAATGGGGATTGTTGACTTGTCTGCTATCTCTAATCCTGATAATTCTTTAGGAAATGCTTTGTCAGAATTAAAAATTACATTTGGTGCAGCATTCGGATCAAATGGAATGATCTCATTATTCTCTGATACCTCTCGTTTGCCTTTAGTTTTAATGACTATTTTCGCTTTTAGTTTGTCTGATATTTTTGATACAATTGGAACATTTATCGGAACAGGTCGTAAAACAGGTATTTTTACTACTGAAGATGAAGCAAATTTAGAAAGCGGATCAGGTGTTAAATCTAAAATGGATAAAGCATTATTTGCAGATGCCATTGCAACATCAATTGGTGCTATTTTTGGAACTTCTAATACAACGACATTTGTGGAAAGTGCTGCAGGAATTGGAGCAGGTGGTCGAACTGGTTTAACAAGTGTAGTCGTAGCGGTTTTATTCTTATTGTCTAGTTTGTTCTCATCTGTTATTGCTATCGTACCACCACAAGCTACAGCCGCATCATTAGTTATTGTTGGTATCATGATGATGTCTTCTCTTCTTGAAATAAAGTGGGACGATTTAGAAGAAGCGATTCCCGCATTTTTCACTTCAATTTTTATGGGTCTAGCGTATAGTATTTCTTACGGAATCGCTGCTGGATTCATCTTTTATGTCATCGTTAAAGTTGTTAAGAGAAAAGCACATGAGATTCATCCAGTGTTATGGATTTCAACTGGGTTATTTGTATTAAACTTCATTGTTTTAGCATTTATCTAATGGTAGCCAAAGCATCTTCTTGATTTTAGTACGATACTGAAATCAAGAAGGTGCTTTTTTGTCATTACATACAGATAAAACACTAGACCTTGAAAAAGTTACAGTTCTTTTAAAACCTGTTACACTAGAAGAAAAAGATAAGATTTTTTCTTTTAAATAAATCTAGTCAAAGGAGGATACAAATGGAACCTTTCACTAAAAGAGCTATAGCGATAATGAAGAGTATTCCTTCAGGAAAAGTTATGACATATGGACAAGTAGCTGAGAGTGCAGGGAATAAAAAAGGAGCGAGACAAGTTGTTCGCATTTTACATTCTATGAGTAAAAAATATGAGATTCCTTGGCATCGAATAATAAATTCTAAAGGTGAAATTGGATTAAAAGATGAGGAGGGAAAGTTTACCCAAAAAGAAAAGCTATTAGCTGAAGGTATTGGGTTAACGGATAATGGGAAAGTCGATTTGACCATTTATCGCTATACATTTGAATCATCATAAAAATAAATACCATTCTTTGCTTTAATCTTTGCTTTGCTTATTGTAGAAAGATATAATCAATTTAATCAGTTATAAAAAGAAACAATAGGTTTACTTAAGAAAGGGAGATGAAAGTATGGATAAGAATGATCAACAAAAAAAGGCCTTTTTTACGATGGATGAAACAGCTGTTTTTGAGCAAGTTCAATCATCTGAAAAAGGATTAACTACAACAGAAGCAGAAAAAAGAATAGCAGAATATGGTCCCAATCAGTTAGATGAGGGCAAGAGTAAAAACCTATTAATGAAATTTATTGAACAGTTTAAAGACTTTATGATTATTGTCTTACTAGCTGCAGCAGTGATATCTGGTGTTTTTGGAGACATAACAGACTCTATTATCATCCTTGTTGTTGTCGTTTTAAATGCTGTATTAGGTGTGTTTCAAGAAGCTAAAGCGGAAGAAGCCATTAATGCATTAAGGGAAATGTCCTCACCAGAAGCTCGTGTAAAACGTGATGGGAAAGTTGTTTCTTTAAAAAGTGATCAACTCGTACTTGGAGATGTTGTCTTATTAGAAGCAGGTGACATTGTTCCGGCAGATCTACGTTTGATAGAAGTGGCTTCTTTACAAATAGAAGAATCAGGATTAACTGGTGAATCAGTTCCTGTTAATAAAGAATTAACCATTCTGGAAGATGCTAAAGCAGGTATTGGCGATCGAACAAACATGGCGTTTATGAACAGTAATGTTACATATGGCCGTGGCGAGGGTATCATAGTTGGTACTGGAATGAATACAGAAGTGGGCGAAATTGCTCAAATGCTTGCTTCAACTGATGAAACAATGACTCCCTTGCAAACTAATTTAAATCGTTTAGGAAAATACCTGACGGTTGCTATTTTAGTTATTGCTATTATTATGTTTGTTGTAGGTTTGTTAAATGGCCGTGGTTGGTTAGATATGTTGTTAACATCTATCTCGTTAGCTGTAGCAGCTATACCTGAGGGATTACCGGCAATTGTAACCATTATACTGGCATTAGGTACACAAAAAATGGCTAAAAGAAAAGCGCTTGTTCGTAAATTACCAGCAGTTGAAACACTAGGAAGTACAGATATTATTTGTTCTGACAAAACTGGGACATTGACTATGAATAAGATGACCGTTGAAAAACTTTTCATCAATGGAAATCTTCAAAACAGTGATTCTTCTATAGATGTTGATTCTCCAGTATTGCGCTCAATGATTTATGCGAATGATACTCAAATTTCAGGAGATGACACATTAATTGGAGATCCAACAGAAACAGCATTAATTCAATTTGCACTGGATAAAAAAATAAATGTTTCTGAAATGTTAGCGAAAGAACCTAGAGTAGCAGAAATTCCTTTTGATTCAGAAAGAAAATTAATGTCTACAGTTAACAAACAAACCGACAATCAGTTCTTAATTGCTGTTAAAGGTGCACCAGATGAATTATTGAAAAGATGTACAAGATACATTAAAGATGGAAAAGTAGAAACATTAGATGAAACAACGAAAAAAGAGATTTTAGAAACAAACCATGAATTAGCTACTCAAGCGTTACGCGTTTTATCTACAGCCTATAAAATAATGGACACTAAACCGAATGATGTTACTACAGAAAACTTAGAACAGGACTTAATTTTTTCAGGGTTAATTGGTATGATTGACCCAGAAAGAGAAGAAGCGAAAGATGCTGTTTTAGTGGCTCGTCAAGCAGGTATTCGATCCGTTATGATAACTGGAGATCACCGTGACACAGCAGAAGCCATTGCTAAAAGATTAGGGATTTTAGAAGAAACTCAAACTGGTGGAGTCATCACTGGTGCAGAATTAGATGACATTAGTGATGAAGATTTTGCTACTAGAGTAAAAGAATTTTCTGTTTACGCTCGTGTTTCTCCGCAACATAAAGTACGCATCGTAAAAGCATGGCAAAATGCTGGTAAAATTGTAGCCATGACAGGTGACGGAGTAAACGATGCGCCAGCCTTAAAAACTGCAGATATCGGTATAGGAATGGGAATTACAGGTACTGAAGTTTCGAAAGGTGCAAGCGACATGGTTTTAGCCGATGATAACTTTTCAACGATTGTGGTTGCTGTGGAAGAAGGTAGAAAAGTCTTTTCAAATATTCAAAAGTCTATTCAATACCTTTTATCTGCAAATTTAGGTGAGGTTTTAACGCTATTCATCGCAACGTTATTAGGATGGAGTATTTTAGCACCTGTTCATATTTTATGGATTAACTTAGTAACAGATACATTCCCCGCAATTGCTTTAGGGTTAGAACCTGCAGAAGCGGATAGCATGAAACAACCACCTCGTGGAAAAAAAGCAACTTTCTTTTCTAATGGTGTACTAGGAAGTATTATTTACCAGGGTGTTATTGAAGGTGGAATTACGTTATTTGTTTACTGGTGGGCAACAAACAATCCCGTACACATCGGTAATAACGAATTGATTCATAGCGATGCGCTAACAATGGCCTTTATAACGTTAGGTATGTTACAGTTATTCCACGCATTTAACGTTAAATCAGTAGAGAAATCATTGTTCACAGTCGGTTTCTTTAAAAATAAAATGTTTAACCTATCTATACTTGTTTCAGGAGCATTATTAGCAGTAGTCGTACTAGTCCCAGGATTAAATGACGCATTTAGAGTGAGTCATTTAGATATTCAACAATGGTTAATCGTATTAGGAGCCTCTTTCTCGATTATTCCAATAGTAGAAATTATCAAATTCGGTATTCGTACATTTCATAAAAAAACTATTAAATAAGTAAAAAAAAGAGAGCTTCACTGATTTTTTTGAATCAGTAAAGCTCTCCTTTTGATTTTACTTACAAAACACAAGCACTTTCATTGAATTTATTGTTTAAATAAAGTAGAATGAGGAATCACTAAATTTGAATCATCATTCCTCATATTTAGGACGTTCATTCGGGAAAAATGATCGTCTAGGACCTTTAATCTTATGATACAAAAGCTTTCCTCGTCAAGGAAGGCAAAATAAAGGGAGGATTATTATGACAAATCTTTATATTATTATTGCACTACTCTTATTTGTAGCAGTTATTTATAGTTTTTGGCGTCTACAAAAAAAGCACGTTAAGTTTTCAACTCGTGTTTTTATCGCATTAGGATCAGGTATCGTTTTTGGAGCGATTCTTCAACTTCTTTTTGGATCATCTGGAGAAGTAACAACAGGTGCTATCGAATGGATTAATGTTGTTGGGGTAGGTTATGTGCGTCTTTTACAAATGCTAATCATGCCATTAATTTTTGTTTCCATTGTTGGGGCATTTACAAAAGTTGAAGGAACGAAAGATTTAGGAAAAATTAGTGTCACCGTATTAACAACGTTACTAGCAACAACTGCTATCGCTGCTTTAGTTGGAATTGGTAGTGTTATGCTTTTCAATCTAGATGGAGCTGAATTTGTCCAAGGAACTGCTGAAACAACGCAAATTGCAGCTTTAGACGAACGTAAAGAAGCTGTTGCTGATTTATCGTTACCAGAACAACTAATCAATTTCATTCCAGCAAACGTTTTTGCAGATTTATCTAATACTCGATCAACGAGTACGATTGCGGTAGTTATTTTCTCTGCATTTGTCGGAGTAGCGTATTTAGGAGTAAATCGAAAGAATCCAGAAGAAGGAGCTTTCTTTGAAAAAATCATTAAAAGTTTTTATGCTATCGTGATGCGCATTGTTACATTAGTGTTGAGATTAACTCCTTATGGTGTTTTTGCTCTAATGACAAAAGCGTTAGCAACAAGTGATTTTAATGCATTATTAAACTTAGGAAAGTTTGTTTTAGCTTCTTATACAGCTATTATTGTCATGTTCTTAATTCACATGTTTATTTTATTAGGTTACAAAGTTAACCCCATTCAATATTTAAAGAAAACATGGACAGTTTTAAGCTTTGCTTTTTCGTCACGCTCAAGTGCAGGAGCATTGCCTCTAAATATTGAAACGCAAACGAAAGCATTGGGAGTTGATGCTGCATCAGCCAACTTCTCAGGAACGTTTGGGATATCAATTGGACAAAACGGTTGTGCAGGCGTGTATCCTGCTATGTTAGCAGCTATCGTAGCGCCATCTGTAGGAATTGATTTATTTAGTCCTGCTTATATTTTAACCATTATGGCTGTTGTAACTATCAGTTCATTTGGTGTAGCAGGTGTTGGTGGTGGAGCAACTTTTGCAGCATTAATTGTTTTAGGTGCATTGGATCTTCCTGTTGCTATTGTAGGGTTAGTTATTTCAGTCGAACCTGTGATAGATATGGCACGTACATTATTGAATGTTAATGATAGCATGCTAGCTGGAATCATTTCATCAAAACGCATCAATCGCTTCGATGAAACGATATTTAACGATGATGAAGCTATCGTAAAATCAGATTTATAAGATAAAAACCGAGTCCCATCTTTTATTAGATGAGGCTCTTTTTTTTATTAGTAGTATAAAAGTTACCCTAAGGGGTTCAGTATATGAGCATATCATTCAGTTTTTTTAATAAAACGTGTATAGTTAAAGAAAGCAATCGAATACAACTTATGAGATAAAACGAAGGATTGGAAATAAGGAGGTTTTTTTATGAAGACAGAATTATTTGCTATAGGGGATGTCCATGGTCAAATCACGTTATTCAATGAAATGTTGACACATTGGGATGAAGCTACGCAACAACTGCTGTTGATTGGAGATCTTGGTGACAGAGGAGAAAATCCAAAAGCCTGTTTTGTTTTGGCTAACGAATTAGTAGAAGATAAAGGTGCCATCTGGATAAAGGGAAATCATGAAGAGATGCTCTTGAACTTTTTAGAAAATCCTGAAGAAAATTATGATTTATATAAAATGAATGGCGGAATGAGAACACTTGAGACATTTCTTCATGGCGGTTTAGAAGATGAATACTCTCCAACCGAAATGGCTATGCTTGTTGTAGGTCGTTATCCAACGTTGAAAAAGAGATTAAAAGGACTGCCGCTCTATTTTGAATGGGGAGACTTTATCTTTGTTCATGCAGGTATCGATTTATCAAAAAAGGATTGGAAAAAAACAGCTCCAAGAGACTTTGTTTGGATTCGTGAACCTTTCCATTCAATGAAAAACACAACAGGTAAAACTATTGTATTCGGTCATACGATTACTCCTTCTCTTTATGGAGATAACAAAACAACCAATTTATGGATACAAGACAATAAAATAGGCATTGATGGCGGTGCTGTATATGGTGGAGCACTATTAGGTGCTGTATTTAATAAAAAAAAGATGCTTCAACAATACAAACTTGTTAATGAAGGATATGTATGGGATGGAAAAATGTAAAAGCAGAATAAAATAAATACTAGGAGAATGAAGATGATTAAATTTAAAGACGTATCTAAAGCCTATGTGCCAGGGAAAAATGTTATTTCTAATTTAAACTTGGAAATCAAAGATGGCGAGTTCTTTGTATTAATTGGCCCTAGTGGGTGTGGGAAAACGACCTTGCTAAAAATGATTAATCGCTTAATTTCGTTAAGCTCTGGTTACATTTATGTTGGAGACAAACCAATCAGTGATTACAACATTCAGGAATTACGCTGGAATATGGGGTATGTATTGCAACAGATTGCTTTATTTCCAAATATGACGGTAGAAGAAAATATTACAACTGTACCAGAAATGAAAAAATGGTCTAAAGAAAAAATGCATGATCGAGTAACCGAATTACTTGAAAGTGTTGGGTTAGATGCAGAAAGTTACCGGAGTAGAAAAACATCAGAACTATCAGGTGGGGAACAGCAACGGATTGGAGTTTTAAGGGCCCTTGCAGTAGACCCTGACATCATATTAATGGATGAGCCATTTAGTGCCTTAGATCCCATTAGCCGCCATAATTTACAAGAAGATGTAGCTGAAATGCATAAGAATTTGAAGAAAACAATTGTTTTCGTAACACACGACATGCAAGAAGCTATGTCATTGGGTACTCGTATCGCTTTAATAGATAAAGGGGAAATTGTTCAAATAGGAACCCCAGAAGAAATAATTAGCCATCCTAAAAATGATTTTGTCAGAAATTTTTTAAAATCAGGTAATATTGAATCAGAAGAGACTCAAACGATTCAAGACCTCATCGAAACAGGTTATACACTTCCAATAGCTTCTGAAGATGTGATGGAGATTACTTTAAGAACGGAAGATACACTAGACCAACTAATTATTGCTCTATCGAAAAAAGAAACGGTTTACGTAAAAGACAGACAGAACAACATTCTTGGGAAAATAACAAACAAGCAATTGATGTCTTATTTAGCAGCTGATATTGAAAAAAGAGGTGAAGTCGGATGAATGAATTAATAGCTACTTTTCAAGACCGTAAAGAGTTGTTGTGGACTGCTTTAATTGAACACATACAACTTTCTTTTATCTCACTATTAATCGCAGTAGTTATCGCTATCCCTCTAGCTATATTTTTGACTCATCATAAAAAATTAGCTACTCCAATTATTCAGATTACGGCTATTTTCCAGACAATTCCTTCACTAGCGCTATTAGGTTTAATGATCCCATTGGTAGGAATCGGGAAACTACCTGCAGTTGTTGCTTTGGTTATCTATGCGTTACTTCCTATACTTAGAAATACGTACACGGGATTAACAGAGATTGATCCTTCTTTGGTTGAAGCAGCTGATGCAATGGGAATGGATCGGTTTAGAAAATTATTAAAAGTAGAAATCCCACTTGCTATGCCAATTATCATGGCAGGAATTAGAAATGCAATGGTATTAATTATTGGTACAGCAACCATTGCAGCTTTAATTGGTGCTGGTGGACTCGGTAGCTTGATTCTATTAGGAATCGATCGAGGCAATAACTACTTGATCCTTTTGGGTGCAGTTCCTGCAGCACTATTAGCCGTTATGTTTGATTTCTTATTAAGTTACTTTGAGAAAACTTCTTTCAAAAAAACGATTGTTGTGCTTGGAACAGTAACAGTAGTAATGGTAGGTATTTTAATCATTCCTTTATTTACAGGACAAGATAAAGAAATTACCATTGCAGGAAAATTAGGGTCAGAACCTGAAATTATAATGAATATGTATAAGGAACTAATTGAAGATCAAACCGATCTTTCTGTTAATTTGAAACCGAACATGGGTAAAACGACTTTCGTTTTTAATGCGTTAGAATCAGGTGATATTGATATCTATCCAGAATTCACTGGAACCATATTAGCTACATTCTTGAATGAAGAAGCAAAGTCAACAAACGAAAAAGAAGTTTATGAACAAGCTAAAAATGGTCTAGCAGAAAAATACGATATGACGTTACTTGAACCAATGGCGTTTAACAACACTTATACGTTAGCAGTAACCTCAGATATAGCAAAAGAGTATAATTTGAAAAAAATGTCTGACTTGCAAGGTGTCTCAGATAAAGTTAAAGTAGGGTTTACACTTGAATTTGCAGATCGCCAAGACGGCTATTTAGGTATACAAGAATTATACGGTGTTACGTTCGATAATTTAAAAACAATGGAACCAAAATTGCGTTACCAAGCGATTAAAACAGGTGACATTAATCTTTTAGATGCCTATTCAACGGATAGTGAATTAGAAGAATATGGACTAGTGGTCCTTGAAGACGATAAAGAATTATTCCCACCATACCAAGGAGCTCCTTTAATGTTGGATAAAACACTAGAAAAACACCCTGAACTAAAAGAAGTTTTAAACAAATTAAGCGGTCAAGTAACAGATGATGAAATGCGTAAAATGAATTATGAAGTAAACGTAAACAGCCAAAATCCACAAAAAGTAGCTCAAG
The DNA here is from genome assembly GCA_036639135.1 of Carnobacterium sp. Lineage (GTDB taxonomy): Bacteria > Bacillota > Bacilli > Lactobacillales > Carnobacteriaceae > Carnobacterium_A. The sequence goes on from JAVWJE010000040.1 coordinate 10,018, forward strand.
ACTACCTTAAAAAGAATAACCTAATTAAATAAAGATGCTGAGAACGCTGTTCAATTCAGGCAGCAAAAACAATAAAAATATATTGGGGAGATGGGACAACTGTTCCACTCCCTAATATGTTTTAAAATGAATGTTGAAATGGAGTAAATCATTAATAAAGAAACGAGGGTTTTAATGAAAATTGGAGTACTATCAGATTTGCATATTGATACAAACGGTAAACACTTACCGGAAAATGAAACTTTCGCTAGTATAGTGAGTGAGCAAATAAAAAAACAACACATAGACCTTTTTTTAATAGCTGGTGATATTAGTAGCGATTATCATGAATCACAGAGATTTCTTGATGAGTTGACTGCATTGAGTGGAATTAAACTACTATTTGTTCCAGGAAACCATGATTATTGGTCTAGAATAAATGGTGAAAAAGATACAAAAAAAATATACCGTTTCTTTAAGGAACAACCAGAAAGTATATTAGAAAGACCATATATTATTAATGACGAATGGGCCGTAGTAGGAAATTCAGGTTGGTACGACTATGGTTATGCCGACACGAATCAATTTAGTACAGCTGAATTTCAAAAGATGACTTTACGTGCGGGCACTTGGCAAGATAAACGATTTTGTGATTGGGGCGAATCAGATCACGCTGTTACTGAGCGGATGTTAGAGAAAATAGAAGAAGATTTAGAAAAAGTAGGAAATCGGAAAGTTATTTTGATGACTCATGTAGTAACGCACCCTAAATTTGTTGTCACTTTACCGCATAAGATTTACGATTATTTTAATGCTTTTTTAGGAAGTTCTACTTACGAGAAACTTTATGAAGAGCACCCTAATATTGTTTACAGCATTATGGGCCACGTTCACTTTAGAAAAACGTTATTTATAGATCGAGTCCAATTTATTTGTGCTTGTTTAGGTGGAAAAAAACACTGGCCGACGAAGAGCGTAAAGTCAGAAATCTTAAACGCGATGTTTACATTCGAATTGCCTGAAATAAAGTAACGACTAAAAAAGCGACTAGTAACGACTAGTTGCTTTTTCCTGTTTTTTTGAAAAGATTCTTAACAACTTTGGTGTAAGGTGTAAGATTATGCTAAAATAAGAGAGACGTATGGAAATGAGAGAGGAAGAAATGAATGACAGATACAACAGAAAACTTAGTACTCGATTTATTAAAAAAAGAATTGAAAACTTATTCAACTAAACAATTAACGACTGTTTTAGATTTATTAGCTGAAGGCAATACTGTCCCCTTTATTGCCCGCTACCGTAAAGAGATGACTGGTACGTTAGATGAAGTACAAATTCGTGAAATAGAAGAACGCTACAATTATCTTCAGACATTGGAAAAACGTAAAAAAGATGTTATCCGTACAATTGAAGAACAAGGTAAATTAACACCTGAATTGAAAAAAAGTATCGAAATAGCTGATAAAATGCAGTTAGTTGAGGACTTATATCGTCCGTTTAAACAAAAACGTAGAACGAAAGCTACAATAGCAAAGGAAAGTGGCTTGGAACCATTGGCAGAGTGGCTTCTTAGTTTCCCTTCTTCAGATGTACTTGAGGAAGCAACGAAATATATAAATGAAGAAAATGGAGTAGAGTCAGCTGAACTAGCTCTATCAGGAGCTCATGAGATCATTGCTGAAAAAATGAGTGATGAACCGCGTTACCGTATTTGGATAAGAGAATACACACTTAAAAATGGACTCTTAACAACGGTTGTTAAGAAAAAAGAAAAAGATGAAAAAGGCGTATTTGAAATGTATTACGACTACAAAGAACCTGTAAATAAATTAGTTTCTCATCGTATTTTAGCTATTAATCGTGGAGAAAAAGAAGATATTTTAAAAACAGCATTGGTTGTTAATGAAACGGTCATCTTTAATTATTTAGTTAAAGAAATGATAAAAGATGAAAATTCAACAGCTACTCCTTATATCAAAACGGCAATTGAAGATAGCTATAAACGATTTGTCGGTCCGTCAATTGAACGTGAAATTCGTTCTGAGTTAACGGAACAAGCGGATACACAAGCCATCAATATTTTCGGTGAAAATTTAAGAAACTTATTGTTGCAACCACCATTAAAAGGGAAAGTAGTTTTAGGACTAGATCCTGCCTATCGTACAGGTTGTAAATTGGCTGTTATCGACCCAACGGGTAAAGTGATGGATATCGATGTTATCTATCCACATAAACCAGCTGGAAATGAAGCACGCGCTCAAGCAGCAGTAAAATTCAAACAATTAATTGAAAAGTATGAAGTAGAAATGGTAGCCATTGGTAATGGAACGGCCAGTCGTGAATCAGAAACGTTTGTATCTGACAATCTAAAAGAAATCGAACGTCAAGTATTTTACGTGATTGTGAATGAAGCAGGGGCTTCTGTTTATTCAGCTAGTCCAATTGCCCGTGAAGAGTTTCCAGATTTACAAGTAGAACAAAGAAGTGCGGTTAGTATTGCGCGCAGACTACAAGATCCATTAGCTGAACTGGTGAAAATTGATCCTAAGTCAGTAGGTGTTGGTCAATACCAACACGACGTTTCACAAAAACAGTTGGAAGAACGACTAGATTTTGTTGTTGAAACTGCTGTTAACCAAGTGGGAGTAAACGTAAACACAGCAAGTGCACAACTACTGAAACATGTAGCTGGTTTAAATAAAACAACGGCTAATAACGTAATCACTTATCGAGAAGAGAATGGACGCTTTGAGAGCCGTGCTCAATTGAAAAAAGTTCCACGTTTAGGACCTAAAGCTTATGAGCAATCTGTTGGGTTTATGCGAATAGTTGATGGGAAAAATGTATTAGATAATACAGGTATTCATCCCGAGACTTATAAACAAGCTAAAGAAATTCTGGAACTTGCAGAAATCTCATTAGAAGATGTAGGCAGTTTGAAAGCTAAAAAATCTTTAGAGACACTAGATATGGCTAGTTTGATACAAGCTACAGAATTGGGTAAAGAAACAATAAAAGATATGTTGGAAGCTTTGTTCACTCCTGGACGCGACTTACGTGATGAAATGTCAGCTCCTTTATTGAGGACGGATGTGTTGAGCATGGAAGACCTGCAAGAAGGAATGGAGTTAGAAGGAACGGTTCGTAATGTAGTTGATTTTGGTGCATTTGTAGACATCGGAGTAAAACAAGATGGACTAGTTCACATATCGAAATTAAGCAAAGGTTACGTACAGCATCCAACAAATGTTGTGGCGGTTGGTGATGTTGTTACAGTATGGGTAGAAGATATAAATGTTAATAAAGGTCGTATTTCGTTAACGATGCTAACTCCTAAGAAAAAAGATTAAGTTATCGACAAAAAAAGAAGAACAGGAAAAGAAGTCAATCCAGATGACTTTTCTTGTTTTTTTGTCTACTAGTATTTAATGAGTTACTAGAAGAAGCCTGAATTAAAAGGAGTAAAGATGTTGAACCAAAATGAATTGCAAACATTAGTAGAAGAAACATCCTTAGAGTATTTTAGAAAACCTTTCAATCACCAAGCAACGTTCAATAATCGATTACGCACAACAGGTGGAAGATATCACCTAAAGACACACAATTTAGACTTTAATCTAAAAATTTTAGAAACTTTTGGTAAAGCTGAGTTTATCAGTGTGATTAAACATGAATTGTGTCATTATCATCTTCATCTTGCTGGTAAAGGCTACCAGCACAAGGATAAAGATTTTAAAATATTATTAAAGCAAACAGGCGGGACACGATTTGTTCCATCTTTAAGTACAAAAGATAAATCATGGACCTATCAATGTAAAACCTGCGAAGCAAACATCTACCGGCAGCGCCGTTTTAATACAAATCGTTTTGTCTGTGGAAATTGTCAAGGAAGGCTCATTCTTCTTCAAGAAAGCAAACAGTAAAGACAAGTTTATAATACTATAGTAGAGTTCTATAGGATAAATACGAGGTGATAACGTGCATCAAAAACAAGTTATTGAAGATTTATTAGCCAATGCTTTTCCAACATATAAAATAAAAGAAGAAAAACAACAGGCTATTAATGAAACAGAACAACAATTTCAGGTATTAAAAGGGATAGATAGATCACTAAATAAAGAAAAAGGGTGGCTAGCGGGCTCATTCTTATCTAAAATGAAAACGGATTATACGACACGTTCTCCTGTCACTGTTGATAGGGAAGGTTCCGCTTTTCCAGAGTGGAAAAAAAAGCTAAACCAAGCGATGATACAATTAGACAGTCAAACGAAGACGGTCTCGGTACTAGATTATGGAGCAGTTGGTGATGGTGTAACAGATTGTACAGAGGCCTTTAAAAAAGCCATTTCAACTGGGTTTCGTTGTGTGATTATTCCACCTGGACAATACAAGATAAAAGGCATTCGGTTGCCTTCTTATACAGAATTAATTGGGAGTGGAACAGAACAAACAGAATTAATTCTTTCTGATTCTGCACCTAAAAAGACAACACTGTTAACAAATTGGCATTACTTAAAAGGAAATAGCCACATTCGAATTGAAGGATTAACGTTAGATTGGAATAATAAGCGAATTCCAAAACATAAAAGAACTGCTTCAGGCGGAACAGCTTCAAGCGGGCTGACGTTAGCCAATGTACGCTATGCATTAGTTCGAAATGTAACAGTAAAAAATCCAGGACTTCATGGTGTAGATATTACATCCGCGTTCTATAATTATTTGGGAGACGGTAAACGAGCACGTTTTGGAAGCCGATTTATTTGGGTAGATCAAGTGGAAGCCTATGGATTTGGAGACGATGGGATTACAACACATCATAGTGATGACATTTTAATTTCTAACTGTTTTCTACACCACCCTAGTGGACGAACGCATAAAACAGGTTTCTCGAATTCAAATGGGATTGAAGTGGATGATGGCTCCCAACACGTGGTATTGGTTAATAATTTGAGTGCCTATTGTTTTGGTGGAGTAGAGATAAAGGCTCATAAAACTAGTTCAGCAGCTTCAGATACACAAATAATTGGTCATTTATCCTATCGTGATAACCGTTCTTATAATTTTAGACACATCGGTCACCATAGTCTAACTGATAAAGCGAGTTGTTCGGCATTTGGGATAAGAGGAACGTACTTAGCTTCTTACTATCCACAAAAAACGGATTTATATGTAAACTCTACAAAACGAGCTCTTGTTATTTCTGCTTTTCAAAAAGTTGCAATCAATCATTTTTTTGCTCAGGCACAACCGTCAAGGCGTTCAAACAGTATCGCTATTTCAATACAGTATCGTTCAGGAGAAATAAAGATAAAAAATATTCAGTTAAAAAACTATCCTGAAATAAATTACTCTGTTCGAGTGAGTGAAACGACCTCAAATGTTCAATTAATCTATAAATAAAAAGGAGCATCGTACAAAAAGATTTAAGAACAAATCTTTTTGTGTGATGCTCCTTTTTTACTCATATGAACTTGAAAAGGACGTATCTTTAAGCTCCATCTTTTAACCATTTAGCTGTTAATGTATTAGCTCTTAACATCTCTTCAGGATTGCCTTCAAAAATAATTTGACCACCTCTATTGCCACCCTCTGGACCCATTTCAATGATCCAGTCACTTGAAGCAATGAAATCAAGATTATGTTCGATGATAATCACTGAATTCCCTTTGTTTACAAGATTTTGGAATACACCAAGAAGTTTGTCATTGTCTTTCATATGCAACCCTAGAGAAGGTTCATCTAAAAGATAAATCTGGCCTTCTTTTTTTAAATGACTTGCAAGTTTAAGCCGCTGAACTTCTCCACCGCTCAGAGAACTTGTCGTTTGCCCTAAAGTTAGATAACCCAAACCGACTTCTTTAAGAGTACCAACTTTTTTGATAATTTTTTCTTTTGTAAAATAATCCATCGCTTCGTCCGTTGTAAGTTCCAATATGTCGACTATATTTTTACCTTTATATTTATAAGAGCGAGCCTCGTCTGAGTAGCGAGTCCCCCCACAGGCCTCACAAACGATTGTAACTGGATCTGCAAAAGCTACATCAGGTTGAGTAACTCCTTTACCATGACACACAGGACAAGCTCCTAGAGAGTTAAAACTAAACAACCCTTTTGGTTGACCAGTTTCTTTTGCTAATATACCTCGAATATCGTCCATTATTCCCATATAAGTTGCTAATGTAGAACGACTGGATAGTCCGATACTGTTTTGGCTTACACTGATTGTCTCAGGGTATTTTTGTACAAAGGCTTCTAACATTAAAGAGCTTTTACCAGAACCGGAAACTCCGCAGACAGAAACCAATCTGTTTTTAGGGATTTTCACACTGATATCTTTTAAATTATTGTTGTTTGCATGGTTAAGTGAGAAATAAGTATCTGTTTTCCGCGGATTTTTATTAATCTCTAAAGGTTGGTCTAAAGAAGTAACCGTTCGTGGGTTGTCCTTTAAACCATCAGGCTTCCCTTGATAAATGAGTTCGCCACCTTTTGTACCTGCACCTGGTCCCATCTCAATCACTTCATCCGCTGATTTGATGATGGACAAGTCGTGTTCAATAACAATAACCGTGTTATGATTATCTTTTATACTTTTTAACATGTTTATAAGCATACTAACTTCTTCGGGATGAAGACCAGCACTAGGCTCGTCGAAAATATAAGTCATATTGTTTAAACTGCTGCCTAAATGGCGAGCAATTTTAACTCTTTGGGACTCACCACCAGATAAGGTTCCCATTTTTCTAGATAAACTTAGATAACCTAGACCCATTTCAATGAGCTGCTTAATAGGTGGGACTGCTTGTTGAGCAATTGATTTTCCAAGAGAGTCATTTATTTTATTCAATTCATCTATCATTCTGGACAGTTCTAAATCAGCGAATTCTAAAATATTAAACCCATTAATTTTTGAATCTAAGACTTTAGGATTTAAACCTGTGCCTTGGCAAAGAGGACAGACAGAGTGTGTAGAGACAGCTAGAACATCTTCTTGAGATACTTGTTTTAGTTTAGAAACATCTCTGTTGATATACAGTCTGGTAAAACGAGGCAACAAGCCATCCCATTGTGCATTATGTGGACCATCTTTTGTATGAAAAGGGGCATAGATTGTGCCGCCACCAGGAGGTCCGTAGATAAATAAATCTTGGTTTTCTTTTGAATAGTCTTTAATTGGTTTGTCTGGATCAAAGAGACCACAAGTCATCATCCACTGTCCTTGCCAGCCTGAAGGCGATAAAGGTTTAAACCGTACAGCATGATCTCTAAGGGACTTATTAAAGTCCACTAACTTGCTTAAGTCAGCTGCGACTACTTCTCCAAAACCGTCACACCTTGGGCACCGACCGAAAGTACTTT